>CAYUWH010000061.1:0-1585 GCA_964448615.1 uncultured Candidatus Peribacteria bacterium | reverse complement strand
AGAGTGATGAGGCGCAAGCGAGCATTGCGGATGCGAATAGGGAGCAGGCGGCGGACATGCGAGAGATCGATATCTCGATCGTCGCGAAGAACCTCGAAAAAACGCTCGGCACTCTTGCGGCGAATTCGTCTATCGTCGCAAGAGCCATTGCGGAGCTACGGAAGGAAGATGATCAGTTGGCGTATCACTGGGCGCAGAGGCTCATGACAACACACGACAGCCTGACGCTCATCACTGACAATGTGATTCAAGGATTCCTCACCGCGGAATTACAAACAACTCTGATTGCGATCGATATGGACGCGCAGGGAATCGGAGGATCTGCACCAGAATCTGCCGGATTCTGGGAAGAAATGCGCGCGACGACGGGAACATCGGAGGAAAGTCTCAAGACTCTCCGTCTCTTCACATTCAACTATGAGGGAGTTCCCGTCCGCAGTATCGGCAGCAAAACGGTACGCGTGGATACGTTCGCTGGAAACCTGCTGGCGGGGATTCATTCCACGTTACGTAGCTACCAGAACGCCACGTGGAGCCTTGCTCGGCTTTGCACGCATATAGAACAAGTTTTCGGCATTGATGCTGTGCAGCTATATTCTCTTTCAAAAAATGCTTCTGATGAGAGATTTAATGAGGGATTGATAGCTCTCTTCCAGAATGCCGGATATGATCTCACCACTCCTCCCACGGAACGTGACATGCCGACACAGGTTGCGTATCGTGGAAGCGTGGTGCGCATCAGTTTCAACCCTCCTTCACTGAAAACAGTAGATCACGTCTGGGTGAATCTTCTTCATGACGCATCGGATACGAAAGGTCAGCACATCGCCACGAATACCCCGGGGAAAATGTACGTCGATATCCCCGCCTCCTCGTTGCCTTCCTATTTGCAAGGGGCGCGGGAGACCGTTTCCATCAAGGTGATTGCCTGGTGGGAAGGGGAAGGAGACGGTTCGACAGTCTTTGACATCACGTCTATGGACTTAGGGCAGATCACAAGAGGTGGTGCAGAAGCGACATCGGCATTCAAACACCTCAGCACGAGCACAGATCCTGTGAGGAGAGATTTGGAAAATATCGTTCTCAATTCCCTGCTCTTTCCCCTCGCCACCGGCGGATGGCAGCATCTTTCGGGATCCGACGCACATGACGGCAGGGATCTGCATGCACTGGATCTGAGCAAAACCGGGGATACAGGAGAGAGGGTCCGTATGGCCGCGACTGGATATATCGACTCGGTCAACGTGGAAGATGGCAGAGTGGTGGTGCGGCACGAGACAAGCGATGGCAAAGTGTGGTTCACACAGTACGAGCATATGACGCACATTCTCGAATCAGTCACTGGGTACCGTTATTTGGGGAAGGAAGAAGCATCGAAGCTGACGCCTGAAGAAAGGATACAAGCGGAACAAGATCGCGCTGCCGCCCAGACCGCCATCGACGCCTACATTCGGAAGGCTAAAGAGGAGAAGACACCTTTCAGGCGGGGGGATGATCTGGGACTGGTGGGAAACGAGGGAGAGTACACGACCGGCTCCCACCTTCACCTCTCCGTATATGTCGACGGACAGTCCGTAGATTTGTC
>CAYUWH010000060.1:0-1914 GCA_964448615.1 uncultured Candidatus Peribacteria bacterium | reverse complement strand
TTTTTTTCGGCCACCCATCGCCAAATATTTGGTTCCATGACGGGGTGGAACGTCATACGTTTTCCGTCGATTCATCATTCTCCGCGAGAATTGTTTTGCGGCGATCCGCCGGCTTCTTGATTAACGTTAATGCTGGAACCACTCCGCCTACGCTATGGGCCTGTGGAGACTGTTTAATAATATGATCGAACTGAAAAACTCCAGTGATCGAACGCCCCGCCTTGCTACATCGCAACCTGGATGGAATGCCACAAGAGGGATGGGGGCAAACCAATGCCATTTCAAGACGACCAACAATTTCCTGAATAATCGCCGCAAGCCTCCTTCGCTCCTTAAACGATTCAGGACGCTGTCCTTCCAACGTCCGCAACCACGCCTGCACACGCTCGATGATCGGCTGTAATGCCGCATCGATTTCTTCGTGGAATGCCTGCGCTTCGAGTTCGGGAGTGTATTCCATTATTCTTCAGTATCGGAATCTTTACTGAGAACGGTTTTGCGGCGATCAAGAGGCTGATCAATGAGCTCTAGATGAGGGAATGTCTGGCTTCCTCCATGACTTGTTCGTGCATGCAGAAATCCAATGTAGCCAATTTCATCGGAAGAACGCGCTTTTGCACAACGCAAACGAGCAGGTTCGCCGCACACTACACATCGGAAGGCAACCTTCAATTGATTAGCCATTTGCTGAATCATCGCAACAATCCTCTTTTTCTCCTCAAACGTCTCAAATTTCTTTCCTTCCGCCTCTGCCAACAACATCTGCAATCGCTCAATAATCGGCTTCTGCGCTTCTTCAAGCGCATCATTCAGTTCGCCGATGCCGGATTCCAGAGAGTCCATGAAGCGGGAAATGATAGTGCAAAACTGGCAAAAAGTCACTACACTGCCTCTAGAAACTTTCTACCCCCTTCGTCCGTGGAAGAACTCCTTCGAAAACTGCAGGAACTTCAATCTGCCGTGAACACGGGCAAGGACTCTCTTTGAGGCACGGAAACTGCCAGCACAGATCAAAGATCTAGAAGAGAAGACGACGAGTCCGGATATTTGGAATGATCAGCAGCGTGCGAATGCGCTCTTTAACGAACTGCGCGGACTCAAGAAAATCTGGGAGCCCGTCGCTGCGCTTGCAGAGAGCGTGAACAACACCATCGAACTCGTGCAGATGGCATCCGAAGCGGATATGCCGAGCTTGGAAACCGAAGCACAGAAATTGCACAAAGAATGGGCGGGACTCGAGACGCAGTTGTATCTCTCCGGAGAGTTTGATCAGAGCAACTGCTTCATCACGATTTCCGCGGGAGCGGGCGGCACGGAGGCGCAGGACTGGGCTTCGATTTTGGTGCGCATGTACATCCGCTATTGCGAACGCCAAGGATGGAAGATGAACCTGCTTGATAAAACGGACGGGCAAGAAGCCGGCATCAAAACCGCGACGTTCATGGTCGAAGGAAATCCTGCGTATGGCTATTTGAAATGTGAAAAAGGCACGCACCGCTTGGTTCGTCTTTCCCCGTTCAACGCGAAGAGTTTGCGCCAGACGAGCTTCGCACTCGTGGAAGTGTTGCCGGAAATCAAAGAGACGAGTGAGATTCAGATCGATCAAAACGAACTGCGTGTGGACACGTATCGCTCCGGCGGCGCGGGCGGACAACACGTGAACAAAACGGAGTCCGCGATTCGCATCACGCACTTACCGACGAATATCGTGGTCACGTGTCAGACCGAGCGCAGCCAGATTAAAAATCGCGAGCGTGCGATGTCGATGCTCATTGCAAAACTTCTCGAGAAAAAGCGTCTCGAAGATTTAGAAAAAAAGAGCGAACTCAAAGGCGCTTCACAGAGCGCGGACTTCGGTCAGCAAATCCGCAGCTATGTGTTGCATCCGTATCAAATGGTGAAAGATCTCCGCAC
>CAYUWH010000059.1:0-2103 GCA_964448615.1 uncultured Candidatus Peribacteria bacterium | reverse complement strand
GGCACGCGTATCCGCTGCAAGATCCGCACCGAGGAGATGCACGCGTACACCAAGCACGGCATTACCACGCTCTGCTTCGACAGCAAGGCGTACGGCTTGCATCACTACATTCCGTGGGCTGCGCGCCTTTCTCCGCTTATTGAGGATACAAAGGATAAAAGCACGGACTTCTGGCACGGACTGCAGAGCGATATTCTCGGTGAATCGATGCCGGTCCATGGACCGGAAGCGAAACCGGTCATGATCCCCAAAGATTCCTCGATGCTCGACGGCATTTTTTATCTGTACGGCGAGAAGGGTATTTACACACAGGAAATTCTCATGAACGGAAAGCCCGTCATGTTCTACGACGATTTGCCGCCTGCCAGCAATTTGCGCGCGATTTTTGCGGAAGAGCCGCAACTACACCTTTCGTGGTTGCAGTATGTGCGCACCGGTATTGCTTCGGCGATCATTCGGCGCGAACTCTCAAAAATGCCCACTGCGGAAAAAAAGGAAATCGGACGCACATTGGTGGAACAATCCATGAAAAAACGCGGCACTGTCGGATTTGGAGAACTGGATCCAACTGCCATATCCGAACAACTTGCAGATCTCGGTGTTTCTTCGATCGCGGAACTCTACGAACAAGTGGCGGAAGGAAAAATCGACCCTGACAGCGTGGTGCAAATGTTCGCACCAACCCACGGGCACGAAAAGAAGCAGTGGAGTCTGAAGATCGATCATCCCGATGTGTTGGCCGATGACATTTTCAAGATTTTGCGCTCCTTCTTCTCGTTGTCACTCACAGTACGCCAGAGCGCGGAAGGCGTCTCAGTGCGGGGTCGCTATCTGCTGGATCCGCAGCAGGAACATGAATTGGAGAGCCAACTGAAAACGCGATTGCCCCAACGCGAGTGGCAATTGTCCGAGACGGGAAAAACCCGGAGATTGGGCCTGGTGATCGTACTCCTTGTACTGCTCTGGGGACTTGACCCCGTGTTTGCCAGTTATCTGCTTACAGGATCAATCACGCCCTATGATCTCACGTTCTTGCGTTTCATGACGTTTTTCCTGGCAACCACCATCGCGTATGCATCACAGGGATATCGTGTGCCTCAGCGCCTCAAACCATTAAATCCACTACAGCCCTCATTGATTCTTTCGGGAGTCTCGCTGTTTGTGACTGCTTTCTTCTCCTATCTCGCCCTCACCCTGTTGCCCGCCACACAATACATCTTGTTTATCGTCACAGGACTCCTGCTGCTGAATGTGTTGAAAACAAGCATGCAACGCCGAAAAGAAACATATCTCATGTTCACACTACTGGCGATGTTGACCGGTATTGTCATTCTGGTATCCATTCAAGGAACCTCAATGTTCGGCGTCTTGGCGGGCATCATGAGCTCACTCGGATTCGCGCTCTACTCGCAGGTCAGTCGCCGCTACCAGGAAGAGGAAGCGTTTATTCGTGCACGGTATCCGGCGTTCATGTTCTGGGTTTCTGGCTTTGGCTTACTACTCTCACTTCCCCTCATTCCGTATCTCTCGCTGCAGGCACTGACAACTTGGGATTTCCTGCAGGCAATCCTCTTCCTCTTCGTGTTCTCACTGCTGCCGTACCTGCTGTATTTCGAATGCATGCGCCGCACCGATAGTAAGATGCTCGATAAAACACTGCCCTTCGTCATCATTTCCACCTTCGTCGGCGAAGCCTTGCTCACGCATTCGTGGATTCCACTGCTCGCGACTCCGTTGCTGTTGTTGTTTATGGTACGGCGCGAACAAGCGTAAATTACAACTTGTGGACCAGTGCGTGCCAATCCACGAGTAATTTGCTCGGCTCTTTTTCCGGATCGTCTCCATCTAAACAAACAGGTGCTTCCTTGTTACGTAAGCGCCATCCCATCAAAGCAGGATATTTTTTACTGCGAGCATGAACGATCATGCTCATGATGTTTGCGATCGGAGAGTGTGGAGATTGAATACGGATCTCCTTGCCATTCTGCGTGCGCAATCCCGTGACGCTGAATAATTCAGCGATCATATACCGAATAGGATGCTTGCGAGGAAGCGCCTTCACATGTTCAAAAGCAGTGGAGCGCGCCTGCGATGCAAAACCCA
>CAYUWH010000058.1:0-3538 GCA_964448615.1 uncultured Candidatus Peribacteria bacterium | reverse complement strand
TACGATAAGAATACTTTACCCTCTTTCCTCCTCTCACATGCTCACGCTGCGACGATGGTTTCCGCTGCCGCTCGTTTTATTGGCCCTCAGCGCCTGTTCTCAGGCAAACGTCACGAAGCAAGAGACATTGGTCATTCAGGGATCCGATACGGAGGTTCAGCTCGTTTCAACCCTGGTAGAGGCCTTTTCCCAGCAGCATCCGGGTGCCAATATTTCAGTTGCCGGAGGAGGAAGTGCGGTAGGCATCGCTGCTCTTATTAATAAGGAAACCGATATCGCCAATTCTTCCCGCAAAATGAAACAAGAAGAATTCGATAAGGCAAGGGAAAACGGTCTGGATGTCCGCGAATTCGTGCTCGCACGAGACGGACTCTCCATCGTCGTTCATCCGGAAAATCCTGTCAGTAAATTTTCGATGGAACAACTTGGCGGCATTTTCAAAGGCACCATTACCAATTGGAAAGAGGTCGGCGGAGCGGATGCCCCCATTGTTCTCTATGGTCGCCAGAGTACTTCCGGCACCTTCGGCTTTTTCCGCGATACGGTCGTGAAAGGGGATTACGCGCAGACCATGCGCCAGATGGAAGGTAATCAGGCGATTTTCGACGGAGTAGTCGCTGACAAAAATGCGATCGGTTACGTGGGAGTCGGCTACGTAAAAGACGAAGCCGGAAACGTGAAAGAGGGAATCAAGATCGTGCCCGTCTCCCGTGATGCAGAGGGTACGGCATACTCTCCACTTGATCGAGAGGCGGTGGAGCAGAAGCTCTATCCGATCGCGCGGCAGATTTTCCAGTATGTTCCTTCCGCACCGCAAGAAGGATCGCTGCTCGAACAATTCTTGCGCTTCGAAATCTCTCCGGAGGGACAAAAGATCGTGGAGCAAGCGGGGTTCTACTCTCTGATTCAGGAAGATAAAGACAGCAACGCCGCCTTCTTCGTGAACGTCCCATGAGGATCGCGCACGCATTGGACACCGGGATGCGATGGCTGTTCGCTGTGATCGCCTCGCTCACGGTGCTCCTGCTGATCGGATTGTTCCTCTTCCTGGTTCTCAATGGATGGGGAACATTCCGAGAAGTGGGCATCGGGGAATTCTTCTTCAGCACGCACTGGAATCCCTCCTCCGCCGTCAAAACGCAGTGGGGAATCGTGCCGCTGCTGCTCGGAACCCTGATGATCGGTGCGGGTGCATTGCTGCTTGCATTGCCATTTGGGCTTTCGTTGGCCATCTATTTGTCACAGCTTGCTTCGCCGCGCATTCGCGAATATTTGAAGCCCGTCATTGAAATGATTGCCGGCATCCCTTCCGTGGTGCTCGGCTTGCTCGGCCTTCTGTATATCGCGCCACTCATCGGGCGCACTTTTCATCTGAGCAACGGACTCAATGCGCTGACGGCATCGTTGCTGGTCGGTCTTGCTGCGGTCCCCACGATCGCAAGCTTGTGCGAAGATGCGCTCTCCAGTGTGTCCGGCCGCCTGCGGGAAGCGAGCTTGGCGCTCGGCGCCACCAAGTGGACGACGATCTATCGCGTGCTGATTCCCGCCGCGAGTTCCGGCATCGCCGCCGCGATCATGCTCGGGCTCGGCAGAGCGATCGGCGAAACGATGGTCGTGCTGATGGTGGCCGGCAACAGTCAGGCAATGCCCCATTCCTTCCTTGACCCGGTGCGCCCCATGACCGCGACGATCGCGATTGAGATCCGCGAAGTCGTCGTAGGAGACCTGCACTGGAAGAGTTTATTTGCGGTCGGACTTGTCCTCTTTTTACTGACATTCATCATCAACTCCTGCACGGATTTTTTCATTCATAAGCGTCGACGACTATGAAGCGCCATCATTCCGCCGGCGAACTGTTCTTCTTCACGCTGTTTCGCGGGAGCGCACTGATTGCAGTCATCATTCTTCTGACCGTGCTTGTATTGCTGTATGTCTCCGGACATTCCGTGCTGAGCTGGCAATTTGTGACCTCCTTCTGGCAACACCGCGACATCACGCAAGGCGGCATTTTCCCCGCCATCGTCGGCTCCGTGTATCTCGGGCTTGGCGTGACGCTCCTGAGTTTCCCGCTCGGCATCGGGACGGCTGTCTTTCTCACGGAATACAG
Organism: uncultured Candidatus Peribacteria bacterium; assembly: GCA_964448615.1. Lineage (GTDB taxonomy): Bacteria > Patescibacteriota > Gracilibacteria > Peribacterales > Peribacteraceae > CAYUWH01. The sequence continues at coordinate 1,431 of CAYUWH010000058.1, read as the reverse complement.
CAAAAACTCTCCGTGGAACCGCATCATTCAATTGGCGATCCGGAACTTGGCCGGCATTCCGTCCGTGGTCTACGGACTCTTCGGCCTTGCGGTATTCGTTCACCTGCTCTCGATGGGCATGTCCTTGCTTGCGGCGATCTTCACGCTCTCGGTCATGACATTGCCCTGGATCATCACTGCATCCGTGGAAGCACTCGAAACGGTTCCGCAAAAATTCCGCGATTCAAGCTTGGCGCTCGGGGCGACACAGTGGCAAACCATCTGGAAAGTGGTACTGCCCGCAGCGGCACCCGGCTGCATCACCGGCGGCGTGATCGGCATCGCGCGCGCGCTCGGGGAAACCGCACCGATCATTCTCGTGGGCGCGACGTTTTTCATCACGCGTTTGCCGACTTCGGTCTTCGACAGGTACATGGCACTGCCGTACCACACGTTCATTCTCGCCACACAGCACGCGAGCCCGCACGCGCAGGCATACGCCGCCGGAACGGCGTTCGTCCTCATCCTTCTTACGTTCTTCCTCAGTCTCGGCGCCATTATCTTGCGTACGTCCTTCCGCAAACGGAAGGTTTGGTAATTTTCTTTTTCTCCCATGGAATCTCCCATTCTCTCCGCCCGGTCCCTCAATGTGTGGTACGGCTCGCTGCATGCCGTCAAAGATGTGACGACCGCAATCGCCCCGAATGAAATCACCGCTTTGATCGGCGCCTCCGGCAGCGGGAAATCTTCGTTCCTCCGATGCATCAACAGAATGCTCGACCATCTTCCCGCCGTACGAATCGAAGGGGAAATCGGTATCAATGGGAATCCGAATATTCTGAGCAAGCAGACCGATGTCGTGGAACTCCGGAAAAAAGTCGGCATGGTCTTTCAGAATCCGACCCCGTTCCCGAAATCGATTTACGATAATGTCGCGTACGGCCTGCAAATTCAGGGCATGCGCAAAAAGCGCCGAAGCTGGAATCCGTTTTCCACGTACAAACCGAAGGGCGCGGAGATCGAAGCGAGCGAACATCCGATCGATCAAGCAGTCGTGCGGAGCTTGAAAGAGGCTTCGCTCTGGGAAGAGGTGAAAGACCGCCTGTTTCAATCCGCGTATCGACTTTCGGGAGGACAGCAGCAACGTCTTTGCATCGCGCGCGCGATCGCCGTTCGTCCTGATATTCTCCTCCTTGATGAACCCTGTTCCGATCTTGATCCGCTCTCCACGCGCCACATCGAAGAGCTCTTACTGATGCTCAAAAAGAATTACACGATCGTGATCGTCACGCACAACATGCATCAAGCCAGGCGCGTCGCCGACCGCGTGAATTTTTTTCACGCAGGAAAGCTTGTGGAAGTGGGCACTACGAAAGAGATTTTTGAAAACCCCCGGCAAACGCTCACGCGAGAGTACGTGCAGGGGGCGTTCGGGTAAATTTCAGTGCCTTG
>CAYUWH010000057.1:0-3911 GCA_964448615.1 uncultured Candidatus Peribacteria bacterium | reverse complement strand
TCCACCCCAACACCTTCGCATGCTCTCAGTTCGGCATGGCATCCATAGCCCTCGTGATGTTGCGGTGAGGTGCTGCGTTAGTGCGAGGAAAAATGCCGTGGCATCGTGTGTGCGATCGCGACAAAGCCTGCGCATATTTCTCAAAAAGGCGCGGTGTTTGCCGCGCCTTTCGCATTAAGCAGATTGTGTGTTGTTATGGCAGAAGAACGGCGTTGATCAGGTGGATCACGCCGTTACTGGCGCGCAGGTCGGGACGAATGACGCGCGCTACATTGTTGGGCGTTTCGATCATGATCCTTCCTTTCTGGCGATAGACGCTGATGGTGTCTCCGGAGAGGGTGGTGAGTTCCACCGGACCGTAGAGCGTTGCCTTGATCACATCTGCAAAGCGATATTCACCTGCAACCACGTGATAGGAAAGTATATTGATGAGTTGATCCTTGTTTTCGGGCAGCAGCAGGGATTCTACCGTGCCGGCAGGAAGGCTGTTGAACGCAGCATTGGTGGGGGCAAAGACCGTGATGGGATCGGTTGTGCCAAGCAGTTCGGCAATTCCGGCGGCGCCCACAGCCGCAAACAACGTGGAAAGGTTGCTTGTTTGACCGACTACTTCGGGGACGCTTTTGGATTGGGTGCCATACATCATCGATGTATGAGGCATGGACGATGCGGCGAACGCCGGTACAGCGGACACGAAGACGGCAAGGGTCATGCAGCCGGCCGCGAGCGGCAGCAATCGCTGTGCATGATGAGAAAAACGGTACATAAAAAAGGTGGGGAAAAAGTAGAGCACACTGGTATACGGACGAATGTTGAAAGTGTGACATCCGTGTACACTTGCCCCCATGCATCCCCCTCTTTCACCGGATCCCGTACAAGAAACCAAAGAATTTCTCGCACGAATGGATCGCCAGCGTGATTTCGTGTGGAAGTACCGGGAGTTCAAAGAGAAAATCATGCAGTACTTTCTCTATCGACTCAGGGGAAATCGCCAGATCGCGGAGGATCTTTCGAGTGAGCTCTTTATCAAAACCTACGAGCGGTTCGCCAGTTATGATGACCGGTACGCATTCAGTACGTGGATCTATGCGATTGCTCGCAACATGCTCATCGATTACCTGCGGGCACAGCAACATCGCGTCACGACGCCGTTGGAGGATGCGTTCCACATCTCAGATGACGAGGGGAATTTCTTTGATGCGATCGACCGTGCACAAGAACGAAAGACCCTGTACGAGGCGATGGATCGTCTTCCGCAATTGCAGAAGGAAGCGGTGTACCGGAAGCATATCCTGCTTCAGAGTACGGCTGAAATTGCACGGTCGCTCGGGAAATCCGAGGAGGCCGTTCGCCAGTCGGTCAGCAGGGGGTGCAGAACACTGCAGGAGTTTATGACTGCCGCTGCATCGCCGGATCCGCGTGCATGATAAAGGCGGCAATGGTGTCTTCCTGTTCTTTCACGCGATCGCGGAGCAGCGTCAGGGCCTCTCGGAGAGATTCGACGGACGCCGCTTTCTGCTCCAGCATATGGTAGGCCGTCACATCCCTTTGAATCGCGATGAAATTGGTGATTGCTCCCAGGTCATCGTGTATGGGGCTGATGGTAAGCTGGTTCCAGAACGCAGTGCCGTCTTTGCGGTAATTCAGAAGCTCAATCGTCAGGGGCGTACCGCTGGCCAATGCTTGTCGTATGCGTACCAAGGCATCCGGATCCGTATCCGGCCCCTGGAGGAAGCGGCAATTGCGGTTCAGCACTTCTTCCAGTGAATATCCCGTCAGCTGCAGAAAAGATGAATTTGCATAGACCAGCGCATTATCCTTTTTGCGCGGATCAGAAATCGTGACGCCTTCTTTCAAGCTTTCGAGTGCCTTGATGGGCGAGAGGAGCGTTGAGGCAAGTTGCTCGAACGTTTTGGTGAGGGATGGTTGCATGACGCATCTATTCTATCATTTCCGCTGTAAGAAGGCATCGCGACACGTATCGGGTCACAAAGGTTTAGCGGAGATTCAGATACGTAATCGTCAATTGCAGACAGGTCGCAAACGCAACCCATAACAAGTACGGAATCTGAGCGTAGGTCACCCAAGGCGCATACGGGAAAATGCTGCGCATCGCCCAGATCAACGTTCCGAGGACGAGGAGGATATCGATGCTCGCAAGGACGTTACTTTTCAGTCCGAACTGCAGCGGTGTGAACGCAGCATTGAAAAGGAGGTTCAGCGCAAATGGTACGGCGACCATCAAGGCGATTTTCTTCTGTGCCGCCATCACAAAGACCGCGCCAAACGAAAGGAAAATGCCGATATAGAGCACGGTCCACACCGGCCCGAAGACCGATGAAGGAGGAGCCCACGAAGGCTTGATCAGTTGTTGATACCACATGTAGGTGTTCATGATGCGAAGCATAGCATATACAGGAACCGTTGAATGATTTCGTCTAATTCTGGGACGCAGAACATGTGTATGGGAAAAGGAAAAATGGCGATGCCAAACGATGTTTCCCTGTTGCCGGTCAATGCTCTGTCCAAGACGAATTTGTGCTGCATCTCCTCGACATTTGTCAAACACCCTCACCATCTCTACCCTGGCATCATGCCTGCCATCAATCCGTATATTAATTTCAATGGAAATGCCGAAGAGGCGTTTACGTTTTACAAATCGGTGTTCGGCGGAGAGTTCGGAACGATCGTTCGTTTTAAAGACATTGCGAGTGCTGAATTTCCAGTTCCAGAAAATGAAGCGGATAAAATCATGCGCATTACGTTGCCGATAGGCGGCAATATGTTGATCGCCAATGATGTTCCGGAAATCATGGGACGAGTGAATGAGAATGAAAATCGATCCAAAATCGCCGTCAGCGCGGAAAGCCGCGAAGAGGCCGAAAGAATATTCAACGGTCTTTCGCAAGGAGGAGCCGTCGAAATGCCTATGGGCGAAAGTCCGTGGGGTTCATATTTTGCCATGTTCAGAGATAAGTACGGCATTGAGTGGACGGTCGAGTTTGATCCGAAGCATAACGGATAAGCAGCAACATCATCAAAAAATAACGATAAAAATATATTGACAAACGATAAATGCAAAATTACGATGGCAGCACTATGAAAAAAGGGTCAACGATATTTCTGCAGTTCGTCATCGTGCTCATCGGCATCGCCACGCTTGCCGCCCTGTTGTGTCAACCTCTTCTCGAGGGTAGGAATGCAAACGCCACCCTTTTCCAGGTGTACTTCCAGGATCCGTTCTTGGCGTACGTCTATCTGGGATCCATTCCATTTTTCGTGGCGTTATTCCAAGCGTTTGCGTTGCTCGGATACATCGGGCGCAACGATGTTTTCTCCCTGCAGTCCGTACGAGCGCTGCGAACCATTACATACTGCGCACTCATCATCGCGGCTGCGATCGTGGGCGCGGACGGTTTCCTCATAATACACGCACGACTCACCGGCACCGATGACGCCGCGGGGCCCGTTGCATTGGGGGTTGTCGCCGCGTTTGCCTCCATTGTCATCGCCACTGCCGCCGCCGTGTTTGAGAGGCTACTGCGAAGCGCCGTCGAGATGAAGTCGGAAAATGATTTAACTGTTTAGTGCAACTGCCTATGGCAATCATTATCAATATCGATGTCATGCTGGCCAAGCGGAAAATGAGCGTCACGCAGCTGGCGGAGAAAGTGGGGATTACGATGGCGAATATTTCCGTGTTGAAAAATGGAAAAGCAAAAGCGATTCGCTTCTCAACCTTGGGAGCAATCTGCGAAGCATTGCAGTGTCAGCCCGGAGACATTCTGGAATACAAACAATAAGCTCACACCCTCAGTATCCCCTAAACCCTCTTGCGGCTCATGAGATGGATTGCAGGACCGTATCCCGAATAGGTCCAAGTTTCTCTTTGAGAAGATGAATATCTCTGC
>CAYUWH010000056.1:0-4318 GCA_964448615.1 uncultured Candidatus Peribacteria bacterium | reverse complement strand
GCGACGATGTTGTCCACCGCCATCATCGCGGTGAGCATGCTGTGATCCTGATTGTTGTAACGATGCATGCCGTTGCGGCCGATTAAAAACAAATTATCGATCGTGTTCACATAATCGCTCACCACTCCCAATTGATCGTAACTGCCGATGTACGCGGGATACGCCTTGGGCATGCGGAGCACGCACGCATCGAGCACATCCTCTTTTTTCAGGAAGCCGATCTTCACCATCTCCTTGATGCCGAAATCGATCATTTCCTGATCCGGCTTCACCCACAAATCACCGCCTTCGTTCACGAAGTACTCAAGCCCGATCCACTGCGTACTGCGATCGGCGACCATGTACGGACTCCAGTTATGGAAGAGCTGGATGCGCCCCACGCGCACATCGCCTTCTTGAATGTAAATCCAGTTATCGGGCACATCGCTATTCACCTGTTTTTTCTGCTCCACATTGAGCTTTTTCATGAGCAAACCCACCGTCAGGAAATCGCGGTAATGCAGGCCGTCGGCCACTTCTCGCACACGATCGGGGACATCCGGCGTGATCATGTTGGCCAAGTGCTTGATCGGCATCGTCGAGAAGAAGTAGTCACAGGCAATCTCGCGACGATCCCCCGTTTTCGTATCCTCCACGGTCACGGACTTCATGCGGCCTCCCTCAAGATGCACGCCGATAACGCGATGCTTCATGTGCACTTCGCCACCACGTGACCTGATGCGATCGGCCACGATCTCCCACATCTGACCCGGCCCGAATTTGGGATAATAAAAACGCGTGATCAGACTGGTCTCGCGCTCTTCCTGCGCCTTTTGAAAATCGGAACTGAGGAGATCTTTGACCGCATGCGCAAGCGCGCGCTTGAGCGATAATCCCTTCACGCGCTGCGCTCCCCAGTCTGCGCGGATCGTAGAAACCGGCACGCCCCACACTTTCTCGGTATACGCCTCGAAGAAGGTTTTGTAGAGCCGATCCCCGAAGCGGTTCCGATAAAACGCATCCAAATATGTTTCATCTTTGATCGGAAACACTTGCCGCCAAATGTACGACATGCCGATCAGGAACGTGTTCCAAAATCCCAATCTGCTCGCCACCGAAAGCGTGATCGCGATCGGGTACGGAAAGAAATTGCGTCGGTAGAAAATGCGGCTCAGGCGCGGACGCTGGAGCATGACCACATCTTCCTGTTCGGGATCGGGGGCCGGTGCAGGCGCGTAGTCGATGGCGTGCCCCTTCTCGATCGTGTCCGCGGCGGGAGCACCTTGCAGCGGCATGATCTTGAACCACCAATCCATCACGCGCTTCTCTTTGGAGAAAAAGCGATGGCCGCCGATGTCGATGCGGTTCCCTTTGTAATTGAATGTCTGCGCGATGCCTCCGATCGCATCCGTCGCCTCAAACACGATCGGCTTGATATCGGTACGCTCAAGCAATTCGTGCGCAGCGGTTAAACCCGCCGGGCCGGCGCCTGCGATGATCGCAATCTTGGAAGACATGGAGACCTAGAATACCGCAACATCTTCTTCTTTGCTCGCCTTAAAGACAAAGCCGTGAGACATGAAGTAATTCCAGAATACCCCGACGCCGATCGCTAGGACTTTTGCCAATAGATAGTGAATACCAACCCAAATAAACGTATTGGTCAGAGCGATATTCATGATGATGGCAACGCCGTACACGAACGCGAATTTCAAGGCCTGCGATCCGTACTTCTTTTCCGCCTCCCGGAACGTGAAGAACCGGTTCGCCAGGAAGACGAAGGTAACCGAGAGCAACGTGGAGTAGATCGGCGCAATGTATTGAGAGACTTCGAACGCACTGACGAACAGATGCAATGAGCCAAGGTCGATAAGAGAACCGATGCCGCCGCACACGGCAAAGCGCCAGAACTTCGGAAAATGCGTACGGACGAAAGGATGATGAAGGAGTGTGCGCATGAAAGAGGGAATCGAATACTATTTCCAAGAAACATATGTTCGCTTCAGCCCCTCGGCGAGAGGCGTCCAAGGTAGATGACGTATTGAGGTATGGGTTTCCGACAACACCTGCGCGCGCGGCCCGAGATGTTTGGACGCATCAAAGGAGACGCGCAGACCCGGCTGCACCAGATTACAGATCTGCTCCGCCAATTCTCTGATATTCACCACTTCTCCGGAGGCGATGTACTGAATCCCTTGCGCTCCGGCCTCGCGTAACGTGAAGACCGCATTCACGAGATCTTCGACGTACAGGAACATGCGCTCCTCCTTTCCGGTGCCCCACAATTGCAAATCTTCTTTGGCGGCACGCGCCTTCGTCATGAATGCGGGAATCATATTTCCGTCTTCCGCGAACGTATCGCGCGGGCCGTACGCTCCCACGGGACGAACAATGAGCAACGGAAATTTCCGCTGACGCGATGCCGCGAACCACAGCGCTTCGCACATCGCTTTTCCAAGCACGTAGCCATCGACGGATTCCTGTTGCGCGAGAGCGAGGGTATCGAGCGTGGGCGGTACGTTCGCCGTACTGAAGAACGTAACGGGAACGGGGGGCCCTTCTTTGAGCGCTTCGAGGAGCGCGATCGTCATGCGAACATTCTCCTGGGCGGTGTCACCGCAACGATCATGATGATATTTCGGATTCCGGCGGCACGCGGCCATGTGAAACACTTCATCGACGCCTTCGACTAATTCCCGGCAATACTCCGCATCGCGTAGATCACCTTCCCGCCAATCGACTTCTGCCCGGCGCTCCGAAAGGGCGCGGTAATTCGCGCTGCGGATCGGCACGCGCACGGTGGCACCTTCCGCCAAAAGGCGCTCGACCACAAAGCTCCCGATAAAGCCGGTTCCGCCTGTCACGAGCACGGTGCAATTCTTCCAAGACATGGCCCTATGGTACCGGAAACGACCCATTCGGCATAGCTCAGGGCAGGCTTGTCTCCGCTACGAATTCCTCCATGTATTGTCCTACACACATTCGCGGTTTTGCGCTACACTCCGCGCATGAATCCCCGCCCCGTCCTCTGTATTGTCGGCCTTGGTTATGTCGGCTTGCCGCTCGCGCATCTCTTTGCCAAAAAAGGCTATGAGGTATACGGGTTTGATATTAGTGGTGGACGTATTTCAGAGCTAAAAGCCGGTCATGATCGGACAAATGAGATCAGTAAAGATGAATTATTGAAAACGACTATTAAATTTAGCACTGATCCAAATACGATAGCCGAAGCGGATGTGGTAATTGTGGCGGTACCAACACCTGTCGATGAAAATAACAAACCAGACCTTTCGTATGTCGAAAGTTCAGCCCGTCTTGTAGGTCAACATCTCAAACAAGATGCGATCATCGTGTACGAAGCAACGGTCTATCCCGGTGTAACCGAAGAACTCTGTGCGCCGATCATTGAACAGGAATCCGGCAAGACCTGCGGGAAAGATTTCTGGATGGCCTATTCGCCGGAGCGTATTAACCCGGGAGATAAGCAGCACACGGTGGAAAAGATCATGAAGATCGTGTCAGGCCAGGACGAAGCGACATTGGAAAAAGTCGCTGCACTGTACGGATCCGTGATCGAAGCCGGCGTGCACAAAGCGTCCTCGATCAAAGTCGCGGAGATGGCAAAGGCAATTGAGAATGCACAGCGGGATTTGAACATTGCGTACATCAATGAGATCGCGATGCTCTGCAATCACTTGGGCATCCGCACCAAAGACGTACTGGAAGCTGCGGGCACAAAGTGGAACTTCTTGAAGTTCCAACCAGGCTTGGTTGGCGGACACTGCATCGGTGTGGATCCGTATTATTTGGTGGAGAAAGCCCGGATGCTCGGGATGACGACGAATGTCATCACCGCGGGGCGCGCCGTGAACGATGGCATGAGCGCCTTCATTGCCGATCGCATTGCCCTCTCCATGAAAGGAAAAATCGATGACGCACGTATTCTTGTGCTCGGCCTGACCTTTAAAGAAGACGTACCCGATACGCGCAACAGCAAAGTCCCTGACGTGATCAACGCCCTCATCGCGCGCGGCGCGAAGGTAGAAGCCTGCGATCCGTTTGTGTCTTCGGAGACGTTGCAAAAAATGAGTCTGACGGAAGGTGGTTTGGACAAAGGACCATACGACGCCGTCCTGCTCTTGGTTCCGCACAAAGAATACCGCGAATTGCCACTTGGGGAATTCCTGAAATCCGTGAAAGACGGCGGCTTGGTGTATGACCTGAAATCGCTCTTGAATGGCTTTGAAGTGGAGAAGAGCGGAAGGGGGTATTTGTGTTTGTGACCCCCTTTCCCCCACCCTTCGGCTTGCTCAGGGCAGGCGGGGAGAAAGGGGCTTTG
>CAYUWH010000055.1:0-4608 GCA_964448615.1 uncultured Candidatus Peribacteria bacterium | reverse complement strand
CTTCCCATTCCCACCCTTCCAAATTCTATCCACATTGATGCGATAGAGATTGTTGTATTGCTCCAACTCATTCGGGCCTGCCATCTTGAGCACATCAAGCTCCGGCGCAAACATTTCGCTGTAGCGATCACGGCGACGAATCACGCGCATCGTGCCATCGGGTGCGATCATCACCACGGCTGACCTCTTAATCGTATTAAAATTATTCGCCAACACCTGCGCGTACGCACCGGTATCCATGATGGCCACCAAATCGCCGGGGCGGAGTTTGGGCATCTCTAAATCCTTTGCAATCAAATCCCAACAGTCGCAGGTATTCCCCGCCACGGTCACCTTATGAATGCGCGGCGCTTTCATTTTCGAAGCCGGCAACACATCGTAACTGAGATCCGTCTGTACCAATGCATCGGGGACGAAGTTATACGTGGAGCCATCCACGATCACCATGCGCTTGGAAGGGCTCAATCTTTTTTTGGAAATCACGCGCATGAGTCCCAACCCCGCATTCATGACGATGCTTTTTCCCGGCTCGAAAATCAGCGTGAGATCCGGCACACCCCTCTTTTCGCGTTCAGCCCTGAACCAAGCGGGAAAGTCCTTCATGTCCTCAATGGGAAACGCCTCCTGGTCGCCGATCGCCGCCGGGAAGCCTCCGCCCAAAGAAAGACTGCGGATCTTCAAACCTTTGTCCGTGCACTCCTTAATCAGCTTCAACAAAATGCGCGCCGCCATTTTATAAATCTTCGGATCGTGCACATAGCCTCCCATGAAGTGGAACCCGCGCAGATCCACATAGGGACTCTTCCGGGCCAGCTCCACGGCGTGCTGCACATAGCGAAGAGGAATTCCATACTTATTCCCCTTCGTTGAATACGTGCCTACTTGGAGCATCGGATTCACACGAATGGTGGTCGGGATCTTTTTGCGCAGCTTCTTGGCCGTTTTCGCAATGCACTCAATATCCTCCATGTTATCCGCCGTAATCGATTGCACGCCGATCTTCGCGGCAAAGTGCACGTCTTGCTCGGTCTTATAGAGATTCGTGAACGTCAGTTGCCGCGGCTTGAAGTCCGCCAGCAAACCGAGGATCAATTCCCCCACGCTGGAGCAATCCAAATCAAATCCCTCCTCGCGCGCCATGCGCAGGATCTCCAAGTTGCTGTTGCACTTCACGGCATACTGCAAGTTCACCGGCGGCGGCAACGTCTGCTTAAAGCGTCGCAAGCGCGAACGAATCTCACTCTCCACCATCACGTAGAGCGGCGTGCCGAACCTCTTCACAATCTTCTCCACCTCTACTCCCTCTACTGTCAGCATTCCTTCTTCCGTCTGCCCCAAAAACGTCTCCCATCGATCGCGAAGATAGCGGGAGGAAACGCTTATATGTTGCTTTGAAGTTTTGTGATGCTTCACTGCTTTTGCGGTAACGTTGCGGCGCAGACGCCCGGGAGGTTCGTCCATTTCGGAGAAAAAGAAAAATACGGATGAAGCGGATTATAAGAGCATGCTCTCCGACGGCAATAGTATTCTGAGAATTTCCGAAGAAGGCGGGAGGTTCCACAGGGCAGTGGAACCTATTTGAGCCCTTATCTAAAAGGAAATCTCCCCCTTCACCAAAATACCTCTCTCCCTACTTCTTCTGGACGCGACCCATTCTTGATGGAATGGAAGGGATTTATTCGTTTCCTTTTTTTGCATGAAATCCACCCGACAGCTTGAACTTGAGACCCTTGAAGCACGCGATCTGATGGCAACCGCCGTACTGACTTCATTTGATGCGCAACCTCTCGCCATCGAGGTACCCGATGCTCTCGTTCAACCCATACAATCCATTCGAGATACGCTGGAAATTACCCATAATCGTCTGCTTGAGACGGCCGATGAAGCAGCTTCCAATGCTTTTTTTCAGGGGCTTCAGACCTGGGACCACCGTTTCAGTACCCATCCTGAAGCAGTGGAAGCACTCGCCGAAGTTTCGAATGACGTCTTCATGGCATGGATTGATCAGCCGAATGATTCGGTGCAGCAACTGCACGATATCCTCCAAGAGAAGGAAGCATCGAGCAATCAACTCTCCGATGCAGTTTCTTCAAAGGAAACACTTCAGCAAGAGATCACCGTTCTCGATGGAACTATTGCTACCCTCCAGCAAACACTCGGAGAAGACCAATCCTCTCTTGTTGCCCTGGAACAGAATGCAAGTATCACCCCTCAGTGGAATGGTGCCCCCACCGTAAGCGGGGCCGCCGCGGAAGTGACGTTATCCGGAAACGTGCCCGGAGGAAGGGTGTCACCGGATGGGAAACATCTTCTCCTAGGAAGTGGCAACGGAGTCGTCCGGATGATTGATGTCGCCACGGGCACGGTTCGCGTGGTCGCCCAATTACCAAAGATTGTGGATGCAGTCGCATGGAGTCCCGACGGGAAAACATTCGCCGCCAACTGTTATGACAATAATGTACGCATCTATGATGCATCGTCCTTGGCATTACTACGAACCGTGAATCTTGGCGGCCTGGGCTCAAAGATTGCATATAGCGCAGACAGCAAAAAAATTGTGGCCGGTCAAGCTGCACCAGCCAATATGGTCATTGACGTTGCATCGGGTACAATCGACCGTGCACTTTCTACCTCAAATGCCTCCTGTCGTTTTGACGTGCTGCCGGATGGATCCGTCGTCTATGCAAAAGGAACGAATGTCGTCATCAATCGTAATGGCACCGATGTCCTCACGCTCGGATTCGGCATGAAGATCAACATCGTTGCTGCCTCGAAAGACGGAACACTTGTCGCCGTGGGCGATCACGGAAGCGGCACGCTGAAATTGTACGATACAGCGAACGGCAAACAACTATGCAGCATCAAACTTCCCTGCCCCTATTTCGAATCAGTCTTCTTTGGAAAAGATGGAATACTGTACGTGTCAGGTAGTGATGCAATCGTGCGCACATACACCCTCACGCGATCGGGAGATACGATCACGGCCGCAGCATCGATTATCGGCTCCAATTTTTTTGTCTATGACATTACTCCGGATGGAGCGTACCTCACCTACTGCACCGCGACCGGTTCCGGAAGCGGCCTCTATGCAACCGGTAATGCTACCGGCGCTTCACCGGAACAACTTCTCGCTCTTCGCACGAGCATCGCCAGTGATACCGCTCTGCTGGCAGATCTCAAGCGTGAACGATCTGAAAAACAAGCACGGCTCAGTGAGCTTGATGTGGAGATTGGGCAGTTGGAGGTGAGGGTGGGCGCCCTTGCGGTCTGGACTCAGGAACTCGAAAAAACGAACACATCCCTTTCCCTTACAAGCCTTGTGGAGCAAGCAGTCGACGCACAGGAAAATATCGAGATCATCCAACCCCATCTCCATCTCAGTAATCTGCTCAGCAACGGCAGCGGTTTCAGTCTCACGATTCAATACAGCACCCCATCGGATACTGCGTATGTCACGATTCCCGGCGTTGCCAGCGCTGAATTTTCCCATGCCGATGGAACCACGGAAGGATACGTGACGCTTGGAAACAACGGCCTCCAGACCTCCAAAGTGTATGCGGTCCATCTCTATGATGGACCGGGCGGCACCATTCTCCAGACAGCCTATGTGCACTGGAATCCCGAGGCTCGCACAGGAAGCATTCTGACCGAACAAGACGAATCATGGGGAACGCGCTCCAAGACATTGAGCCTGCAAAGTGCAGAACGACAAGTTGAACCGGGGCTGGCTGCCGATATCCAAGGAAGAGTGATTTTCGTCTCATACCAAACACCGCACGACCACGCAGTGATTCAGATTTCCCGCACGGATGAGGGAGGTCTTTATGCCATTGGCACTGCAGCGCAAGAACTCGTGACACATGTAGGCGGCACGACGACGGGAATGGTGCAGCTCGCAATCCCCGCCAACACCCGCCCCGGCACATTGCAGATCCAACTACTCGATAAAGCATTTGGCACACTGCTCACGACGCTTACTGTGCAGTGGGATGGCACGAGCGCCACGATCATCGGCGAAGCCGTGCAAGCATTCAGCGAAGTGCAGCACAATGTGCTACTGACGACCGTCACAGGGCTGCGCCCCGATATCGCCTTTATCCAACAACTTTCCCTGTTCGAACAATCCACGTTCATGATCAACGGCGGAGAGCAATTTATGACTCTATTGAAGCAAGCATTCCCCACTACCTTCCCGCTTGATCAAGAGGCCGAAATCACACGGCGGTGGGCAGCGGCATCCTATGCCCCGCAACGAGGAGTCATTGAACAGGAATTGCTCGCGGAGCAGAGAGATAAGCGCGATCAGCTCACCGTTCATCTTCACAATTATGAAACTGCCATGTCGAGCTTCCTCATGAAAGCGGTGCAGTACTGGGTCGACATCAAAAACGGCGCTTCCGAAAAACCCTTGAGCGATGCGCTGTGGACGGAATACCACAAGCTCGATATCGCCGGCATGTCCCCGCTGGGAATCGGTAAACCTTCCTTCGATACCTTTATCAAAGAAGCTCATCGTCTCTACACGCAGAATTATTCCCAGCTACTCCAGTTCCAGAGTGATGAGGCGCAAGCGAGCATTGCGGATGCGAATAGGGAGCAGGCGGCGGA
>CAYUWH010000054.1:2097-5105 GCA_964448615.1 uncultured Candidatus Peribacteria bacterium | reverse complement strand
ATTTTTCGTTCCGCCAATTCCTCACGGATCGAAGGATCCAAGAGCATGCGCAGTTCCGTTTGCCGCTGCGGATCGAGATCAAACGGCGTGCCATAGGTACACGCCGAACCCGGATGCACCATCAGTTCGGTCGTGCCGTCGAGTAATTTGCCGATGATGTGCCGCAAATTTTTCAGTGATGCATTGCCCGCGAGCGCAGAGCCGCGGAAATGATCGGTCGTCTGCATGCCGTGCGCGGCATAGCGCTCTTTCGCCTCTGCTGCACGCGTATTCAGTCGCTCGATTTCCCGCAATTGCTGCTCCGAAATCTCGTAGCCGAACGGTTGCGCGGGGACTTCGCACGGAATGCGGATATTCCTGATCCCATAGCGATCCATCAAGGGTATCAACAGTTCGGCAATGACCGGATGCAGATGCACGTTATCCTGCGCGCAAAGATGCGTCGGCGAAGAACCGTACGCATCGAAACACCATTCGACTTGCGCGCGCAGTTCGCGTTCGAGAGACGTTTGCGGAATACGCTCTTCGTTAAGTGCATTCTCCAATTTTTCTTTCCCCAGAAACATCCCGTTCATCTCCGTCAGTCCGGAGACATCTTCTTGTTTACTCAGAGGATATTCCTCCGTGAGGTTGAGCTTGAGCCCTGCCATGACTCCCCTCTCCCGCGCGCGCTTTGCGGCGGTATCGGAATCCGACCCGTTGGGAATCAGGGATGCATTCGTAACGACGCCGAATTCGATGCACTGAAAAATCCCATGCGAACGTTGCGCATTCACACCTAAGTCATCGGCCGTGATGATGAGACGGCGGTCCATGCGGGGAGTATAGAGGAGAATAGAGAAAAGCCCTGAACCATTCGCTCGTCTGCCTTCGGCAGACGGCTCAGGTTCAGGGCTTAAGACCATTCACGTTTATTCCATGTACCCGGTCGGCGAATCCGGGTCGATGCGCCGGTAGATGAGACGTTCGTCGTCGCGATCTTCGACGAGCTTGGTGCCGTCGTCGGAGAGATACACGCCTTCGACAGTCCCGAAGGGCGATTCGCCGACAATCTCGGGCGGGTCCAT
Source organism: uncultured Candidatus Peribacteria bacterium (assembly GCA_964448615.1). Taxonomy (GTDB): domain Bacteria; phylum Patescibacteriota; class Gracilibacteria; order Peribacterales; family Peribacteraceae; genus CAYUWH01. The sequence goes on along the minus strand of CAYUWH010000054.1, from coordinate 4,038 downwards.
GATGCTGAATCCATCCAGAATCATGCGCCGCTGAACGGAATCCTGCACGGACAGAGCCAGGAACTCCTTCAGGGTCACGAAGCAGACCTCCATCGGCCTGTCTCTCATGAGCACATCCCCGCCCCCTTCCACATTGCAGTCGTACGCCTGTGTCATCAGGCCGCCGCCGCCATAAAGAGGCCCGATCGTCTCCACGACGGTCACGACGATGCCCGCCTGCGCCTCGACCAGGCGCGAAAGCGCATCCTTCTCAGACTCTCCTTCCTCAACCTGTCCGCCGGGCAGGCGGTACTGCCGCCCTCCTTCGTGACAGACCGCAAGCTTGCGGTCCTTGGGAATGAGTAGCAAACCGTAGACGAATGCCGGTTTCATGTGATTTCTCCTTCATGTGAAAGGTCACTCTGCACGATGCAGAGGGATATGGATATTATGGAGTTAATTCAAATTTTGTCAAATTCTAGCCACGAGCGCAATCGTCATCCAGAACAGGAACGAGAAGAGTAAGGTGAGGACGGTTCCGATACGATGCTGACGTGAGAAGATGTAACCGACAAGCAGCATCGAAGGCAGCAGTAATACCAAGAGGAATAGCTTCTCGCCGAACGGTTTCACCATGCCGCTAACGTGCATAATCAACAGCAAGAATGCGAGTGCCGTTCCCACGAGGGCGGCGGATACGTATTCCTTCCCGCCCTTCCAATGCAGTTCCGCAAGAATGCCGACTGCACCGGCGATCAAGAAAAACGATATGAGGTTGAGTCCCCGATACGGATCATCGAATGGAAAAATACCCTGCACGGTCTGCAATCCCGCGAGCAACAAGGTGAGTGTGCACAGCAAAATAGCGGCGATGACGCGGGCGGAAGGAAGGTGCGGGTGCGTGAATTCGATATGATTCAACGGCACATGCTCCAGGTAACGCAAACGAACACGATCCTTTGTCTTGATGGCGACACCCACAATGAGAAACAAGGCGCTGACGACGAACAGCAAGACCGAGAACGAATCCGATCCGGAGAACAGTGCGGCGGTGATGAGGCGGAGCGTGTCCATGTATTCGTGATGAGAGAGGAGGAAAAACAACTACGATCCCTTCTGCTGCAAAAACTGCTCCGCAGTGGAAATCAGAGTATGCAGGCTCATGTCTTTCTTTACCAAATATCCATCGGCACCCAATTCGGCGCAACGGCTTCGCGTCTCCTCGTCTTCCAAATTCGTGAGCATGAGAACCGCAAATGCACGCTTCTTCTTGGGAAATTGCTGCAACACCCACCAGCCGTCTTTTCCCGGCATCATGATATCGCAGATCAACAGATCCGGGGCCTGCTCCTTGATCAGGCGCACACCCTCTTCCCCGTCACTCGCCGTGCGGACGGCGAACTGCGTGCGGGCAAAGCGGCGGATGTATGCTTCTCGGAGATAGGGATCGTCTTCTACTATAAGAATATTCGGATACTGTGGCATCGGCGCCCACTGTACCGCACCGGAATACGGGGCCGAATTTGTTCGGCTTGACAGAGAGGTTCAAAAAAAACTGGAAGAGAAGATTGAAATCTGTACACTCTCGCGGATGAATTTTTCTGCACGACGAGCACACGGCGGCTTCACGATGATCGAGCTTTTGATCGTCATCGGCATCGTCGGCACGCTCGCGAGCATGATGCTCAATGTCATCGGGCCGCGAAAAACTCTGCTTGCCGCGCGTGACGTGGAACGCGCGATGAACGAAAAAACCTATCACGCCGCCATGACGCAGTATCAGCTCTATGAAAGCTTTCTTCCGCATCAAAGCGAACTGCCAAGCGGGATCGAGCATGCGATGCAAATCTGCACCAGGGGCGTCACCAACAATGCCAATTGCTTGGACATGAGCATGCTTGCGCCGGAGTACATCGCGGATTTGCCGCGGGACTTCGCGGAACCTTGCCCGGATTTCACGGG
>CAYUWH010000054.1:0-1997 GCA_964448615.1 uncultured Candidatus Peribacteria bacterium | reverse complement strand
GCCTCGGAAATGCCTTCGTCGGCGTGGAGCTCAAGCTCGTCGGCATTCTCATTCGGTTTTTCTTCAGACGACTCGGTCGAAACTTCTTCATGGCCAACCATGAGCTCTCTCGGCGAAATGCCGTCTTCCTCGTCATCAACCGAGCCATGCCTAGGCCCGCTACCCTGCACCACTACGAGCATTGATCAGCCGCTCTTCTCAGAGTAGCAACGCAGCTTCCTTATATTCATTCGCACACCGCTTTGAACAGGTGCGACGTTCTTCGTGCGCAGAGCATTTTGTACAAATTTTTTGCTCAACCTTGCACTCCGCGCACTGAATGAGATGTTCGGCTGGCTGGCCGCAGTGCGGGCAGATCGCATAACGCTGGGATGGTTGCAGCTCCTGATCGACGGAGGTCCGCTGGTCGAACACGAAACACTCGCCTTCAAATTCCTGATGCGGAAATTGTGCGAGGTAGGCCAGGATTCCTCCTTCCAATTGATACACCTCTTTGTAGCCTTCCTCTTCGAGAGCCAGCAGCGCCTTTTCGCAGCGAATCCCTCCCGTGCAGTACATCAAAATTTTCTTATCCTCAGGCAGAGTTTTCTGCTTCGCAAATTCGGGAAAATCCTGGAACGATTCGAGCTTTGGATCGATCGCGCCCTTGAATTTCCCGATCTCGACTTCGTACTCGTTGCGCGCATCGAGCACCACCACATCTTCCTGCGAAAGCATCTCGTGCCACTGCTGCGGCGTGAGATGACGATGCGGCCCCTGCGGGCGAATGTCCGGCCGCTTGAGTCCGACGATTTCGGGCTTCTTCTTCACCGACCAGCGCTTAAACACCAATCTGGCGGCAGTGCTATCTTTAAAGACAATGGGGCCGAAGAGTGCCGTCAGATGCGCTTTCCAGTCGGCAATCGCCTCCGCAGAGCCGCACACCGTTCCGTTTATTCCTTCAGGCGCGAGCAACGTTAAACCGCGCATACCGGACGCATTGCCGAGATTCAGCAATTCCGCCTGCAATTGGTCAAGACGCTCCTCGCTCAACGGCGTGAAGAGATAAAACGCGGTGATGGAAATGGGAGCGGACATTGTGGCGGAGTATAGCGGAATTGACGCCATATGCTATCGTATCACACGATGAATATCCCAACATCAAGACCCTACACCGTCCGCGTCCGCGATTCGATGCAAACCGCGCAATACACCCTCACGGAGCGACCGGGTCGGAACTTCGACCCGCGTTTCACGCCGGATCTCAGTCCGAAAGAAATGTTGGCACTCGGGATCTTCGGCGGCAAATACATGACCGACTGCCGCGGGGAATTTCCGGAAGATTGGTTCACACATGCAAAACTCTCTCCGCAGAAACACGACAGATCCTTGAATTTTTTCGGGGTGGACGCGAGCCAACCTCTTTCTGTGTGGAAGAAAAAAGGATGGATTCACCCGATGGATCCGCGCGGCTGGTTCCAATGGTATTGCCGTTACTACATGGGCCGCCGCATGCCGGAGGAAGATGATCGTCAGATCCGCAGATGGATCGCGATCAAGCGCCACAAAGCGCAGGTCATTCGCCATTGTAAAAAAGGCGATCTCGCCTGTCGTCGCAAACAACGCCAGGCACTGCTCCACTGGGCGTATGACAGCAGGAAGATCTAGGCTTCAATCGCCTTCACTGCTCGTTCCAACATCGAATCGAACGTTTCGACATGATTGAGCTGCTCTCCCGCTTCAAGCTTTAGGCAGTATTCGATAAACCAGCGCACCTCATCGCGCGTCTTGCTGACTGCGCCGGCATTGCTTTCAATGAATTCACGCGCCTCGCGGGCGGCGTTTTTCACATCTTGAATAGTTTGTGGGAGTGGTTGTCGTTCACTGAGTTTGTATGAGTTAGTACGATGCATATGAAGATATTATACAATTTAAACTATATTTAGTCAATTCCAGGAAGAGCCCTACTAGATGACAAAAAACGAGCGTCTTCCCTGGAATAAAAAAGACTTGACCCT
>CAYUWH010000053.1:0-5388 GCA_964448615.1 uncultured Candidatus Peribacteria bacterium | reverse complement strand
CTGCCATGGTTGCCACCATGAAGACAAGGAAGATCGCCGCGATAGCCAGAATCACGAGCAAGCCGCCGCCGAGAACCAGAAGCATTTCCATCTTTTCCCCTTTTCACTAGGTGTTGTGTAAAGACCTAATTGATATTATACATCAAAAATATAAATAATGCAAGTAAACATCTCTCTTTCCGAAAACCGTGCTAAATATTCGTCTCCGTCGCACAGTGATCGCACTTCTGGATTTTCCTCCCGTCTTTCATGATGGTGACCAACGTGCCCTGATGACACTTGGGGCACATCGGACCTTGGGAGAAGCTCGAAACGGGAGCGAAGCCGACGCGTTTTGGCGGTGAGCCGAATTCACGGATCGTGAGCGAACGCGGGTGATCGCGCATTTTCTGCAACACTTTTGCTTCGATTTGACGGATGCGCTCGCGCGTGACGCCGAATTCCTGACCCACTTCCTCCAACGTGTGTCCGATACCATCACGCAGACCGAAGCGCATTTCGATGATCTTGCGCTCGCGCGGCGTGAGGAAGTCGAGCATCGCGTGGACGTTCTCTTTCTTGAGCTGGCGGTTGGTCGCTTCGAATGGATTGATCGCCTCTTCATCTTCAATGAAATCTCCGAGTTTGGAATCTTCTTCAGAACCGACCGGCGCTTCCAACGAGACGATATCCTGGCTGATTTTCTGGATGTGCTGCACCTTTTTGATATCCATTTCCATTTCGACTGCGAGTTCTTCGAGCGTTGGTTCGCGGCCGAGTTCCTGCACCAAGCGACGCTGCGTATGCGTCAGCTTGTTGATCGTTTCGACCATGTGCACCGGGATGCGGATCGTGCGGGCCTGGTCCGCGATCGCGCGGGTGATGGCCTGACGAATCCACCAGGTAGCGTACGTGGAGAATTTGAAGCCGCGTTCCGGATCGAATTTTTCCACGGCGCGGAAGAGACCGATATTTCCTTCCTGAATCAAATCGAGGAACGAAAGCCCGCGGCCGATATATTTTTTGGCAATCGACACCACCAAGCGAAGGTTTGCTTCCGCAAGTTGCTGCTTGGCGGATGCATCACCTTTGCGGATGCGGCGTGCGAGCTCGACTTCTTTTTTACCGTCGATGAGCGGCACGCGCCCAATCTCCGAGAGGTACATGCGCACGGAGTCGTTGCTGATTTCCAGCAAATCCACTTCGCGCTCGCGCTTGCGCTTTTTCTTTTCCTCTTCGGATGTTTCTTTGCCTTCATCGATGGCAATACCGGCGGTCGCAACCATCTGCGCGACGCTGTCATCATCGTCATCAAGTTTTTCTGCAACGCTTCCTTCCTCGTCACTGGACTCCTCTCCGTCTGCGTCTTCCTCACCCGGCACATCATCAGTCACGATTTCCGTCAGATCTTCCACGGCAGCGACCGTGGGAGCAACACCCTTGGCGCCTTTCATTTCCTTTTCCCAAATCAACGCATCTTTCACGTCGATCACTTCGATACCCAGATCCATGAACAGGGTATAAATTTCATCGAGCAAATCCACGTCCTCTTCGGCGTTTGGCAATGCGGCGATAAGCTCTTGGTGGGTGACGTAACGCTGTTCACGACCTTTTTTTACCAAGTGCGTAATCGCTTCCGGAAATTTCTTCAGATCTTCATCGGTTGGTTGGGCGATGAACTTACGCGGATGCGAAGCCATAGAGAAAAACTAAGGAAACGCCCGAAAAAGAGACCCGGGCACTCTGAGACTACCGAATGATTCCAAAAAGGACAACCTGTATTTGTCAGATTCACCTTATAAACCTGGTTTCGAGAGCTTCAGTACTTCCTGATATTGGGCCAAGAGCACCTGCTCTTCTTCAACTTTCCCGTTTTTACGCGCTTCCAAGAGCTTTCGCGTGAGTTCCTGCTGCTTCTGGCGAACGTATTCGCGGTTGGCATTTTGGCAATTGCGCTCAATTTCTTTGGGTGCGATGCGTTCATTCCACTGGCCGAATCCGTGTTGCTCGCAAAACAGATATAAAATCGCAGCACGTTCACGATCAGCAGGTTCCAGAGCCAGAGATTCTACCGTGAGCTCAGGGTTGTCATTTTGCTTCATCGCCTGATATAACGACGCCGCAAATCCCTCCGCGGGCGGAATCAATAAGCGCAACATCTCGCGGCACTTGGGATAGTGAAAGAAGAGACCGAGTGCGATTTCGGTGGTGGAGAACAAATCGCGCGGCTGTTTGTGCGGCGCCGGCGTGCGCGGCAAGCGCGGCGCATTGATGGTCTGGGCTCTGCGCAAATCATCTTCGAGTGCCGTATCGGTCGTGCTGAATGCTTTGGCAGCCTCGCGGATGTAATGCCCGCGCTCGACGACGGTAGGGATGGATTGCAATAACGAAAGCACGCGCTCGAGCGCCTCGTGCCGCGCAGTGGGAGTCGTAAGATCCGATGCTTTGATTTCCGCAAGCACGATATCAAAGTACGGCTTCGCGCCACTGCCGAGCATGGTCGAGAGTTCTTCCAGTGAAGCGACGGCGACATCCGCGGGATCTTTGCTGCTCAGGACGCACCCGTAGACTTGCAATCCTTCTTTGGCGCAGACATGAAACGCGCGCTCGGCGGCGGCGCGTCCGGCACGATCTTGATCCAAACAGAGCACTACCGTCTCCACATAGCGCTTCAAAATTTTCGCATGCTCTTCCGTGAGGGCCGTCCCACACGCGGCAACCGTGTTCTGGAATCCTGCGCGATGACACGCGAGCACATCGAAATATCCTTCGACAATGATCGCCTGCTTGCTTTCGCGCATCGCTTCTTTCGCAAGATTAAGCCCAAACAACACTGATGATTTTCGATAGAGCGGACTCTCCGGCGAGTTCATGTACTTCGCGTCATCATTACCAAGGGTGCGTCCGCCGAACCCCACGATCCGTCCTTGCAGATCATGAATGGGAAACATCAAACGATTATGGAAGCGATCGAAAATACGTTCATCACCCAAATCTTTTTGGATTGCCAGACCGCTGCCCGTTATTTCTTTTTTGCTGAAGCCAGCTTTGAGTAACTGTTCGTAGGTACCACTAAACGAATCCGGCGCGAAGCCCAATTTAAACCGCTCGATTTCTTGCGGCTGCACCCCTCTGCCTTGTAGGTACTCCTGTATTTTTGGCGCAGCAATCAGCCCTGAACGATAGAACGTACAGGCGGCCTCAAGACATTCGCGCATCCGGTCTTTCTCATCTTTCTGCTCCGGCTTGTACGATTGCTGGTCCAATTGGACGCCGGCTTTCTCTGCAAGTTCGCGGATGGCCTGTGGAAAATCGACGCCTTCGATCTCTTGGTAAAAACTGAAAATATCTCCGCCTTTTTGGCACGCGAAGCAGTACGCGATGCCTTTGTCCGGGGAAATCAGAAAACTCGGATGCGTGTCGTTATGGAATGGGCAGAGACTCACGAAGTTGCGTCCTTTCTTTTGGATCTGACAATATTGCCGGACGAGCTCGTCGATACTGAGCCGAGCTTTAATTTCAAGAACTGAATCCAAGCAAGAAGGAGTAAGGGATGGGAGTATACAACAAGTTGGTAGTTTGCAGTGAGTAGTGAGTAGAAATGCAAAAATACTACTCACTACAAACTACTCACTACTCACTCATCTGGGTCTCATCAATCCCGGACACTCGTAGAGCGGCACACCCCGTGCAGTACTGCCTTTGAGCGTGCAGGCTTTACGGACTTTGCCGCAGGTGATTTGCTCATCGATCTGCACGCCTCGCGCATTGTAGATCGGGTACGCAATCATCGTTTCATCTTCGCTGCAACTGAGCGCAAAGGTCGCAATCGCCGTGCGCACGAGAGCGAATGCGGAAAGTGTGATCACGACCGAGAGCGCGATCATCAGCAGTGCGCGCCTGATGAAGATTGGTGAGAGCCGAAAAATCGCGGGAGAAAAGATGTCTGCGAAAATGAGAGTGGTTTTCATCACCACTGAAGACGCACGTTGGTTGCTGTTCTGTACGGAGATTTTTACGCATGCTGCACCAACCAGCGCGGCAAGTTGTTTTTCAGCTTTCCGTCTTTCGCCAAGCTGTGTCCGATCGCGATGCCGTCGTGACGCAGCAAGAGATGTCCGCGCAGTGCGGGATCACATTCAAGATCCGCACCGCCCAGCATTTTTTCCATTTTTTCCGCGGAGAGATCGTAGATTTTTTCCGTCGCCATCATGCCGCGCAGCGTGGAGAGTTCGTGACTCAGTAAAATGCGTCCGTCATTGAGTTTTTTGCCGAACGGAAGACCGAGTGAATAATCTTGAACCGGTAAATGAAAGTGCGCGATTTCCTTCGTTGCCAGCATCACTTGGTCGGAACGGAGGAAAAGTTGTTCATCATCTAAAATCAGTGAAGAACCGTATTCCGAAGCCAAATACTTCTCAATATCTTTCTGGCGCGCACGGGGAAATTCTTCTTCTTGGAACCTGATGCGATCCATCGGCAAGGCATCGCGTGTCGGGGCAATTTTTTCGAGGACGGCGCAGAAAAATCCCTCGGTGTCGTACGTTTGGGGCCAGAGACGAATAAGAGGAATAGTGGAACTCAATTCGGGGACTTCGCGCTGAATTTTTTCCGAGTCCGCAATCGCCGGTTCCCAAAATCCTTCTGGCGCAATATTCAGTGATCGCGGATCGACGACGCGCAACTGATCCGGATAGCGCGCAAGAATCGAAAGGATCGTGCCTTCGTTTTCCTCCGGCGTGAGCGTGCAGGTGGAATACACGATGCGTCCGCCTACTTTGCAGGCGTGAACAGCTGCTTCCAGAAGCGAAAATTGTAGCTGCGACATTTTTTTGACGTTCTCCGGAGAGCAGTAGCGCAACGCATCGCTGTCTTTGCGCGAAGTTCCTTCCGCGGTGCACGGCGCATCGCAGAGCACGCGATCGAAGCGTTCGGTCATGTGTTTGCCGAACCACTGTCCGACTTTTTTCGTGACAATTGCGTTCGTGACGCCCAAGCGATAGAGCGCACTCTTCAGTGTCCACAAACGATTTTCCTGAACGTCGTTGGCAACGATAATACCTTTGACGCTCGTATCACCTAGCACACCCTCATCCCCGACCCTTCCCCCACGGGGGGAAGGGAGACGATCACTACGGGTCGTTTCCCCTCTCCCTGTGGGAGAGGGGCTAGGGGTGAGGGTGAATGCAACTGAGGGACGCATCCGCGCCGCAATCTGTGTTGTCTTACTTCCCGGCGCCGCACTCATATCCAGAATCGTCTCTCCGGGCTGCGGATCCAATAAGGCAACCGGCAACATGCTCGCGGCCTCCTGCATGTAGAACTGTCCAAGCAAGTGAAGTGCATCTCTTCCAATCGCCTTCTCGCGATTTTCTCTCTCAATGAAAAACGCCTCGGGACACCAGGGAA
>CAYUWH010000052.1:2657-6167 GCA_964448615.1 uncultured Candidatus Peribacteria bacterium | reverse complement strand
TCTGTGGATCACTCGGTGCATATGAAAACAATGCTGCTCAGCAAACGAACAACACACAGCAGAACAACAACTGGGGTCAGCAGAGCAATAATCAGGGATGGAACGCCCAGTCCACCTCGACCACCAACGTCTACGGAACTCAGATGTGGTACGGCTGGTGAGAGCAACTATATAAAACGTTGCGACCAAGAAGGCAGACGAGAGACTGCCTTCTTGTGTTGTAACAAGACGCCTATAGCATGGGTACATGCAGAAACACGGCACGCACTCCGAACATCTCACAACACTTCCCGATGGCTGGTCCGCGACGATAGAAACGGCACCACTTCCGGATGGAAGAGAAAAGAAAGGCCTGCGCCTCCATCGCTCCGATTCGGTTCACCTCATTGCACTCACTGAGGCGGGCACTGTTTTGTTATTGCGGGAATTTCGCGCATTTCTGGGCAAATATGTGTGGATGCTCCCGAGCGGGAAGGCGGATAAAGAAGCGGATCTCACGGTAGCGGCTCAACGGGAGCTCCGCGAAGAAACGGGATACGAATCAAAGGACCTGCAACCGTACTGCACGTTCTATGCCACGGATACCATGAGCATCCGCAATCACGTGTTCGTCGCACATGATCTTCAGCCCAATCCCCTCCCCCAAGATGCGACCGAACTGATAGAAGTGCATGAACTTTCGCTGCAAGAAGCCATACAAAACGTTCTCATGTGCGACCCGATTCATGCGGTAAGCGCAGCAGCGTTGCTACGCTATGATCAAGAAAAAACCGCTAATATCTAGGAGCAATTAGCCAATGGGAATAGAGTGAAAGCCTTATCAGAAATGCTCCCGATGTCCGATGAATCGTCCGATGAATCAAAGATCGCCACTGTCACAACAAACACAGGCGAACAAGAAATTGCATAGCGGTCCGCTGCCGGACTCCATGCAGATTGACGGCGCCCATCACACGTATGCGGGCAACGTGCCGCTGTATGAGGAAGAGGAATATCGCATGATTGCCGAAGCAATCCCGCAAATCGTGTGGACCGCCCGACCGGACGGCTACAACGATTATTTCAATCAGCGCTGGTTTGAGTACACGGGCCTTTCGCCCGAACAAACCTATGACCCCGTGAATCAAGGATGGCCGGATTACGAACAAACCGAAGAGCAGAAACGCACAGTGTCAGTGAATGTGTCCGCCCTCTATCCCGACGATGTCGCACGCTACATGCGCGAATGGAAGCAAGCGCTCGTGAACGGCACATCGTATGAAATAGAGTATCGATTCCGGCGCGCCTCGGACGGCATGTACCGATGGCATCTCGGTCGAGCGACTCCCATCCGCGACAGGGAAGGAAACATCATTAAGTGGTTCGGCACCTGCACCGATATCCATGACCAGAAACAGGCGCAAGAACAGATGAGAAATCTGAACAAAGAACTCGAGCGCAACGTGGAAGAGAGGATGAAAGAACTGCAAGCCGCTCAAGAAAAAGACCGGGCGAACCTACAGCGCCTGAGAGAAATGATTCACAGCTTACCAATGGGCGCGGTAGCGCTCGATGAAGAAGATACGATTCTGCATTACAACGAACGGTTCCTCACGCTGTTTCACCTGAATCATTCATCGATAGATTTGATCGGGCGCAAGGGACGCGAACTGCGAGAAATGTTGAAACGTTCCACGCTGCACCCCGAACGCTATCTCCGCTTGGTCGAACATATCATCGCCAACCGCAAAACCCGACTCAGCGAAGAAATTCATATGACGGACGGGCGTATTCTGGCACGGGATCACATGCCAATCTTTGACCAGCAAACCTATCGCGGCTATTTATTGCTCTACCGGGACATCACGCAGGAGAAGCGCATCGACACCTCAAAATCCGAATTCATGTCGCTTGCTTCCCATCAACTGCGCACACCGCTCACCACGATTCGCTGGACCCTAGGAAGGCTGGACAGGCGTCTCGCTGCCCTCATTCCCCCGACCGAGGCGCATTTGTTGCATGAGGGCAAAAAAGCGGCATCACGCATGGCGGATACCATCGATACGATGCTCGCCATTTCGCGGATCGAAGCGGGAAAAGTAAAACTGGATATTTCTCATGTGCTCGTCTGCAAATTGATGCATGAAGTTATACACAACTTTGAAGAGGAATATCAGCAGAAACACTTGAGAGTCACTTTCGAGTGCCTTCAGCAAGTGGAGATTCAAACCGACGCAAAATTTTTACATGAAATCCTTTCGAATCTCCTCAGCAACGCCGTGAAGTACACCCCTGAGCACGGCTCGGTGGCGATCCGTATCCAGCAAGAAGAAGAAGGCATGCGCATCGACATCGAAGACTCCGGATACGGCATCCCCGCCCATCAACAAGAAAAAATCTTCTCCAAATTTTTCCGCGGTGACAACGTGTTGCAGCACGACACAAACGGCACGGGGCTCGGCTTGTATCTCGTGTACTTGCTGACCGGCATTCTGCGCGGCACTGTCCATTTCCGCTCAACGGAAGAGGTCGGCACTACGTTCACGCTCACCTTGCCCCGGAATTTTTACACGATCGCCTAGGCGGTTGTCGGAGGACGGGTTGCCAGCGCCTGAATGAAGGACGACTGACTCGCGAGACTTCGCAGATCGAGCGTCTCTTCCGCCGTGTGTTCGCCCGTCATGACGGGGGGCATACCCACCACGGGTATTTTTTTGCGCCGGCTAATGATGGCTTCGTCCGCAGTCGGCCCGCCGTACGTGATCGTCAGCTCATTGCCGCGCGGCAACATCTTCCTTGCAATGCCATACGCTTCACGAATCAACGCTTCGCCTGACTCTTCTCGCCAGGGCCCCGTGGGAGGCGTCGTGCGATCGGGATCGAGCAACACGTCGCAGTAAATCTCCTTTGGCAACGCCTTTCGCAAAGCCAAGCACACCGCGCTTCGGATTGCCTCGGGTGTAAGCTGCGAATTGGAATAGAGCACATCGACATGGAAATACCCCGTATTCGCCATACTCATTCCCCCCGGTGCATTCAGCCTGCCGAACGTCGGGACGATGCTCGCTCGCGGCATGAGCAAGCGTCGGTTTTCGACGGAAAAGAACCCTTGAAGAGCAGCAAACAACGATCTGCGCATGTTGCCGATCAGCGTGTGGGGATAATCGCGAGGATCCTCCTCAAGCGGGATCGTACGCACGAGATTCAATGCCTTTGAAAAGGCAGAAAAAACGTAGAGACCATCATCCTTCCCGGTTACGGCTCCGGTATGCGAGCTCTTGCCGGAAAAATTAATTTGCAACTCCACGCGCCCAGGCCGCCCTGCAAGGAGTACCGGCGCCTGGTCCAGGGTGCTACCTACCTGAATTTCCAATGAAAGAGCTTCGTTGACATGTTTGAGTAAATCATCTTCTTGTGCGGCATGAAATCCTTGGGACTGCTCTTCCTCATTACTCACGAACAGCACGGTCACTCCTTGATCTTCCGAAAGCTTTTCGCGCAACCCGTCGATGGCAAGCAAGGCCGAGACAA
>CAYUWH010000052.1:0-2557 GCA_964448615.1 uncultured Candidatus Peribacteria bacterium | reverse complement strand
CCGTCGCCGCAATACGCCTGTCGGCAATTCAGGCGGCATGCGTCCGGCAGCGTATCCGTATTCAATGCCCCGCTGTCGCATTCCTCGCCCAATGCGAAATCCACCAATCCGTTGCCGCACACCGGCAACTGGCACAGTGACGAGCATCTGTTCGGGAGAGAATCCGAATTATTGACGCCGTCATCACATGCTTCCCCGAAATCCAGCAATCCGTTGCCGCAGAGTGCGGCGCTGCTACTGACAGCAAAGGAGGAGGACTGCGAAGCAACAGACGACAATGTCGCCGAAATCTGCGAAGAAGCGCTCGTCGTGAGCACCGCAGACGCCGAGGAAGCTGAGGAAACCCGTGACACGACAGCGCTCGCAACCGCCGAAGATCTGCTTGTGGAAACAAAGGCAGCGGATGCACTGGAAAGAGAACTGAAAGGCGAAGGCGGTCCGAATGCCGAAGCAACACTGGAAGAAACGATGTTTGCTGCAGAACTGGCGGAACTTCCCGGCGCAGCCACCGGACAGGCAGGGAAAAATTCCCATCTGCAACCTCCGACGCACTCCTCACCCGAGCAGTCCGGTACCTGACATGCCTTGCCGCATGAAACTTCGATCAATGCACCGCTCGCCGTTCGAGGCGGCTCGCATTCCTCCGATTCAGCGACATGTCCGTCTCCGCAATACGAAACCGTACACATCCTGGTGCAATAGGGGGAGATTCCGTTGCGGGCACCTAAATCACATTCTTCTCCCAATGATTTTTCCAGTGCACCGTTTCCGCAATGGGGCTTCGGCCCTGAAGAAGCACTGGAAGCAGAAGACGTATGATCAACATTGGGATCGATGCAAAACGCACTGCAATTTTCCGGGCCGGGAGGATCGCAATCTTCTCCGGATCTCGGCTGAACATACCCGTCTCCGCATTTAGGTTTCATGCAGATATTGGTACATGTATCGGTATTGCTTCCGTTGCCATCATCGCATTCCTCTCCCGCTTCTTTCACCCCGTTTCCGCATACTGGGTCCAGAACCGCGATCAGCGTGCGGGAGGCAAAAACAGGGGCCTTCCGTGACCAATAGGGCACGGTAAGCGCAAGGACTGCCATCAGACCGACTGCCAGCCCGGAAGCCCGTTGCCAACGCCGAAGGGAAGGAGAAGGAGAGGGCATGAGAAATCCCTCCATTATACCATTTTCGGTCTATTTTTACCACTGACAGGCTTATCGAGCCTCTTTTAGGGCAACGGCTTGATCCCCTTGGATATACAACGGTGCCTTCACCGGGATCATTGCCTGGATTTTATTGTCCTTTTGAAGATTCTCGAGAGATTGCTCCTGCGCGATCTGCATGTTCAACACTTCCAATTTCAGCAAGTCAGCCGAGCGCTGATGCTCAAGCGTGCGCAACTTGTAACCTTTGGTCGCGTTCAGGTTCTCATGAAACAGAATCAACAACGCGAGAACGAGGATCAGTAATCCAATCACTCCCATCAACAGGAAGGTGCTCTGCTGCACCAGCTCTCCAAGCGAGAGACGGCGCGTGACGGAAGAGGAAGAAGTGGAGGACACGGCGTGAGGGAAGAAAACGCGTCAGGAACGTCGGCGGATGATACGGAATTTCGCACTGCGGGAGCGCGGATTATCGGCTATTTCAGAAGGAGTGGGAACGATCGGTTTCGAGGTGAGAAGTTCGAAGGGAGCATGCTCGGCGATTTTTCCGGTGAGAGGATCTTTGACGGGAAGAGTCAGCGTGCGGAACGCATGTTTCACGAGGCGGTCTTCGAGAGAATGATAGCTGATAACTCCCATGCGTCCTCCGATCTTCAGCAGGCGCGGCCCGTGCGCCAGTAAGGTTTCCAATGTTTCCAGTTCGTGATTCACCGCGATACGAAGCGCTTGGAATACCTGGGGCAGCACATGTTTCGCGCGGAAGCCATACATTTCTTCGACAACCGTGCGCAGTGCAGTGGTGGTTTCAAACCGTTTGCCCGCAAGCGCGGCCGCCAGTCTGCGGGATTGATACAACTCGCCGTACTCGTAGAAAATCTTCAGCAACTCCTCGGGGGAAATACGCTGGAGTAAGTCCGCAGCCGTCTCGCCACCTCCGCGATGGAAGCGCATATCGAGCGGACCATCGGAGCGGAAGCTGAATCCCCTCTCGGGAAGATCCAAGTGCGGAGAGCTCAGTCCCAAATCTGCGAAGAGAATATCAACCGGGGGCAGGGACAACGCCTGAATGTTCCCGAAGTTCGCGTGATGCAACTGCAAGGTTCCCTTCCAGGTCTGCAACCGCTCGCGTGCAACTCCAAGATTATCTTCGTCTGCATCGAGCCCGATCAGGGTTCCTTGCCCCCCTATTGCTTGCGCGAATGAGGAGGCATGACCGGCCAATCCGAGCGTGACATCAAGCACCGTATCGCCGGGTTGCGGCAAAAGGCTCTCTAAAACCGTCGTGTGAAGGACCGGCAGGTGACGCAGTGATTCGTCACGCGTGCTCATGGCCGCAAGTGTAGGTTTTCCTCATAACGGAGCAATGATTTCACCTTGCTTTCCTGAGAGCTAGAGAT
>CAYUWH010000051.1:4594-6279 GCA_964448615.1 uncultured Candidatus Peribacteria bacterium | reverse complement strand
GTCGCCGTAAGGTCTCGGTCACCTCGGTTCTCACGTCGTCCAGAGTGGCCCACCATTCGACTCGGCTTTGCGAAGCCTCGCTCACTGTTCGACAACCCTGAGCTCACAGTCGAAGGGTGGCAAGCCTCTTTTTTTCGGGCATATTTTCAAATGCATTGATCTGGTCTCCACACTCCTCTACAACAATCCCATGCGCGCGGTGCCGGAAACCATTATCGTCGATGAACAGGCCATCCCCTATCGGGAGATTCATGATCGATTTTCCGAAACCGAAGACGGCAAAACGTTGGGGCAGCATGTTCGCTACCAGTGGTACAAGCCGAAAGCGATGCGCAACGAAGAATGGGTGAAATTACTCGGACCGGACGTGTGCAACTTGGAACATCTCTGGTGGAGCTTTCGCATGACGCGCATTTTTATCGATCAATGCTTGAAGGGAGACAAGGAAATACAACCTGAGGAGCAACACGAATTACTCCTGACCGCTTTGTCGCACGATTGGGCCGAAGCAAAGCACGGAGATATCAAATGGGATCTGAAGAATGCGCAAGACACGCTCAAGGAAGAAGAAACGCTCATGACAGATTCCCTGCTCTGGATGCGAGATTGGATGCCGGAATTGATCGGAAAAGTACGGTCCGCACTCGGACAAGTGCTCGGAAAGCACAACAAGATGCTGAGCGACGCATTCGCAAACATCGAACGCATGGGATATGTGCGCACCGGTCTGGAAGCGCATTTGCAAGCGCAAAAAACAGATGACACACATCTTGCGGAGCGCCTGACGCTCATGACGGGCAGCGTGATGGGCAATCATCTCGCGACCATGATCGGCGAAGCACACCACTATCCCCCGCTTCGGCATTTTCTGGTTCGCCGCACACGCGATATCACGTCGGCACTGATGCTCAGACCGGAAGAATTGCACAAACTCGAAGAGCTTCACGCTGATATCGAACATAAAAAGGGAGCGGATGAACGGCTGGAACAGGCGCGTATTGCATGGCACGGGATACATTGACCGATTCTTACTTTTTAAAGTACTTTACCCTTGCTCATTGAGAGCACAGGCAACCACACCACTCGTACCGGAGGAATAGGACCATGAGTTCGCCGAATTCGATGCACGGAGACTTTGTCGCGCTGCTCGGAAACGAGCTGAAGACGGCAAAGTCGGAAACGAAGGAAATTCAGCTCGTTACGCTGCTGCTGGACGACTCCAGCTCGATTGCCAGCGCAGGACACGCTCAAGCTGTGATCTGCGGCTACAACTTCTTTCTCGAGACACTGCGCGCCGAGCCGGCAGATATCCGGGTCCAGACGCTGTTCCTGAACAACAGGCAGCACAACGCCAACTTCATCAAGGCACAGGACGTGCCCTTTCTCGATCGAGAGACCTATCAGCCGCACGGCGAGACGCCGCTGTATCTGCGCAGCAACGAGGCGCTCATCGGCATTCAGCGAGAGGCCGACCGCCTCACGCGACTGAGCTACACCGTGCGAACGATGAGCTTCGTCTTTACCGACGGCGAAGACAATCAATCCTTCACGATCAAGGCCTCGACGGTCGCGGATACGGTCGCAGCCATGCTGCAGACCGGACAACACATCGTGGGCGCATTCGCGCTGGGCAACGGGCGCACGAATTTTCGCAAGGTCTTCGCCTCGATGGGCATCCCCGATCG
>CAYUWH010000051.1:2487-4494 GCA_964448615.1 uncultured Candidatus Peribacteria bacterium | reverse complement strand
CATGACGACGATGACCTTGGATACCGTGCGCGAGACGCTCAAAACATGGAAGGGAATTCCGCTTGCAGAGAGTGCAAACCCTGTGCCGGGCGACGGCAATCCGAACGCGGAAATCATGTTTATCGGCGAAGCGCCGGGACAAAAAGAGGATGAACAGGGGCGGCCGTTTGTAGGGCCCGCGGGAAAATTGCTCGAAGAACTCCTGCATTCCATCGGACTCAAGCGCGAAGACATTTACATCACGAACGTCGTGAAGTTCAGGCCGCCGGAAAATCGTGATCCCACCCCGGAAGAGAAAGAAGCGTGCATGCCGTTTCTCAAACTTGAAATCGCGCTCATCAAACCGAAAGTGATCGTGCCGCTCGGACGCCATGCGCTTGGGACGTTTTTACCGAAAGTGAACATCACCGCAGCACACGGCAAAGCGCAGATCATCAATGAGAAAATCGGCATTTTTCCGCTCTACCATCCCGCAGCGGCGCTGCATAATCCCAATCTCCGCGAAACGCTCTTTGCGGATATGAAAGCGCTGAAAGAATTTTTGGACTCACAAAAATCGTAAATCCTTTCTTCGGACTCCTCGGCTTCTTCGGTCTCTTCGGTTTCCCCCATTATGACTTCACTTCTCTACAGCATCATCGCCGCCGGACTCCTCTCGATCACCTCGCTGCTCGTGGTCATCTTCCGTGTCAGCCCCTTTACGTCTCCGGCGCAAGCGCTGCCGGCGTTTTTCGCGAGCGTATTTTTGTCACTAGCCTGCATTACCACGCTGCTGCTCTACGTGATCTGGAAAAATTTTCCTCTGCATGCGTGGGATGAAGGGAAGGTCTTGAGCATCTCGTTGCGACAGGGAATCTTTATCAGTCTCGCGACGATCATTTGTATTCTCTTCCATTTGCTGGGGCTCTTTACATGGTGGATCGGGGTATTGATTTTTTTGGTGTTTATTTTGGTGGAGGTGGCGTTGCATTATTAGGAGAGACGCGCATGAAGCGCGTCTTTACACGATTGTAACAATCTAGAACGTCGTCACGTTTTCCGGTATCCTGCACCCATGCCATCCCCCTGGGAATCGTTCATCGATCAAATCGCACAGGCCGGCAGCCTGGCGGATCTTGATGTGCTCGAATTGCAAATTTTCGGTCGCAAACAGGGGGCTTTGAATGAAGCGCTGAAGGCGCTTGGCGCACTAAGCCCGGAGGAGCGTAAAGAACAAGGCCGTGTTCTCAATGAATGGAAAGATCGCCTCAGTGCCGAAATAGCGGGTCGCAAAGCACAATTGCAAGAAGCGGGATTTTCCGCATTAGGTGAACACGACAAGCTCGACCCAACGCTCTCACTCCCCTCTCAGCAACGAGGGCATTTGCATCCGATTCCCGAATTTATCCGGCATGTGGAAGACGTGTTCGGCCGGATGGGATTCGATGTGGCGGAGGGTAATGAAATCGAGACAGAGGAATTCAATTTTGATTTGCTGAATATTCCGCCGAATCATCCCGCGCGTGACAGCCAAGATACGTTCTGGATCGCAGGCGATGAACGCAAAGTGCTGCGCACGCACACATCACCCGTGCAGGTGCACTACATGCAATCGCATACGCCGCCGTTCCGGATGATTTGTCCGGGCAAGGTGTACCGCAAAGACTACGATGCTACGCACTCGCCGATGTTTCATCAGTTCGAAGGACTCATGGTCGGCGAGGATATTTCGCTCACGAACATGAAGGCCGTGATGATTACCGCAATGAAAGAATTGCTGTCGCCGGACATCGAATTCCGCTTCCGCACGAGTTACTTCCAATTCGTGGAACCGGGATTGGAAGTGGATATTCGTTGGCTCGGAAAAGAAGGCGCTCCTTCGCGTTGGCTGGAAGTGGTCGGCTGTGGGATGGTGCATCCGAATGTACTGCGCAATGGCGGCATCGATAGCGAAAAATATCGCGGTTTTGCGTTCGGCTTCGGTGTGGAACGATTATTGATGATTAAACATCGCATCGGCGATTTGCG
>CAYUWH010000051.1:0-2387 GCA_964448615.1 uncultured Candidatus Peribacteria bacterium | reverse complement strand
GTTTGGGATCCCGTACGAACCGCAATGCGTTCTGCACGTCATCGGCATCGAGGCGGTTTTGGGCCTGGGCGACCTGCAATAACGTGGAAATGGTCGTCAACGGATGGAGATGAACCTGCGCTTCCAATGCCTGCTCTCGCGCTTCGGCGAATTCATAGGTGAAGATGGAAACGATATCGGTGACGATCGCCTTCCCCTCCTCGCGCAATGCCTGCACCGTCGATACGGAACTGCCTCCGGTGGAAATGAGATCTTCAATCACCACCACGTGTTGGCCAGGCTTGAGATCTCCCTCGATACGCTTTTGAGCACCATGCTCTTTAGGCTTGGCGCGCACATAAACAAACGGCAATTGCATTCGATCAGCCACAAGCGCCGCCCAGCCGATGGCTGCCGTCGCGGTGCCCGCGATGCAGTCCGGCGGAATGTGAAGATGCTGCACGCGCGTCGTCAATTGTTCAGCCACGAAGCTACGCGCCTCGGGATGCGAATACATCATGCGGTTATCGCAATAGATCGGCGACTTCATGCCGCTCGCCCATGTAAATGGCTGCGTGACGGATACTTTGACCGCTCCGATATTCAGCAAAAACTCCGCGATACGTTCAGGCATGGGCATGGCTTGACGGTAGCACGCGCAAGCCTGATGCTGCAATGCATGGATCGCGCACTCGGCGAACAATTGCAACGGCTTGTCACGGTCTTCCTCGCGGAAAACGAGAAGATCAATCTTTCGGCACTACGCACCGAAGCGGCCTGCTGGAACGGGAACGTGCTGGATTCGCTCGCACTACTGGAACTGCCGTCCATTATGGACACCGCATCGACCCTCCTGGACTTGGGAACGGGCGGCGGCTTTCCACTGTTACCGCTCGCAATCGCAAGACCATCCTTGCAATGCACTGGATTGGATAGCGTCGGGAAAAAAGTGGCGGCCGTGCAACGCATTGCCGATGCAATGGCCCTGAAGAATGTGAGCACGATCGCGGGCAGGGCCGAAGAAATCGGAAAGCAAAAACTCCATCGGGAACGGTACGATCTTGTCACTTCCCGCGCGGTCGCGCCGCTCAATATGCTCCTCGAATATTGCGCGCCGTTCGTGAAGCTCAATGGATGGATCGTGCTCTGGAAAAGTCTGCACATCGAACAAGAACTCACTGAGAGCGCGAATGCGCAACAAGTCTTGCATTGCCCACTCACCGAAACACATCGTTATGCATTACCTGGCGATTGGGGCGAGAGGCAGTTACTGCTTTTTCAGAAAACAAAAGCGCTCTCTGCGGAGTATCCGCGCGAGGTGGGGATGGCGAAGAAAAGTCCTCTGTGAAGGTAAGGAACGTATGGCAGGTAAGGCAGGTAACAGCTATACCTTCTTTACGTTCCTTACCTGCCTTACATTCTCCGTCGTCTCATCCATGCCCATCCTGCAGCCGCGCCGCCTGCCATGATGAGGATCGCTTCAGGACCCGAACCGGTTGTGGCAGGGACATCAGGCAAATTGGCATAAGCGGTATCGCCGGGCTTTCCTTTGTCGCTCCCCGGAGTTTTCCCGTCCGGCAAGAACGGGAGATCAATCACGGTCGCAGGAAGCGTTTGCCCGGGAAGTATGCCCTGTGCACCGCTGCGCTCAACACGGCAGAAGGCATCGCACCGGTCACCTGGCAGGCGATTTCCATCGTCGCATTCTTCGCCCGGATCCAGCACTTGGTCCGAACAGCGCGCGAGCGAACAGTCGGGACGGCAGCGCGCGCCGGACGCATTGGCATTCCATCTTCCCTCATCACATTGCTCTCCGGGATTCACCTTGCCGTCGCCGCAAGAAGCAAGCAGGTAGCGGCAGTTGATTTCACAGGCGACACCTTGCGTCACCCCCGGTTCGCATTGTTCGCCCAACAACGTTTGAACGATGCGGTCTCCGCACGTACCACGCTCATGCAGACAGTATGCGGAACATCCGTCGAGATCGCGATCGTTGCCATCGTCACACTCTTCTCCTTCATTGAGTGATCCATTGCCGCAGAAGGCCGGAGGAGGCGGAACGCCGGAATACGTGCCTGGCGTGTAGGTGATCGGAAATGGATTATTGAGCGACGAGTAATGGTATTCGGATGCGTAGGAATTCGCGGAGAATGTGGAATAGGCGGAGAAATGAGAGTATGCGGAGAAATCGGAAAACGCGGAGAACGAAGAATACGAAGAGGAAGTAGAGAAGTACGCATACGACGTCGCGAATGAACTGGAGTTATTGCCTTGGGAGCTGCCGGAACTGCGTGAGGAGTTCGATCCGCTGGAAAATGTACTACCTTGAGATCCTGACGAACCAAAGGAATTTGATGAGCCGAATGATCCTGAGGATCCAAAGGAACCGAATGACCCCGATGAGCCGA
>CAYUWH010000050.1:0-7598 GCA_964448615.1 uncultured Candidatus Peribacteria bacterium | reverse complement strand
AAAAGAGAACTCTGTATACTCCTTCGGACAATATTTTGGAGAGATGGCCGAGTGGTCGAAGGCGCGCGACTCGAAATCGCGTAGGCCCCAAAAGGGTCTCGAGGGTTCAAATCCCTCTCTCTCCGCCATGAAAATTCCTTCACTCCAACCCCCGCAGGAACCTGTTTTTACGGGAAATCCACCCGATGTCAGCCTTTCTAGGCACTCGTTTCTCTCCTCAAACACCCAAACCTCCAGGAAGGCCTTTTTCTCAGCCCAATGGGAGAAACATCGATATTTCCCCCAAAGCTTAAAGAGTACCGCACCTAACGGCTAAAACCCGTCAATTGCTTCTTGTTGATCGATTTACACGCGAATTTTGCAGAGGTGCTTGCATTGGAGGCATTAAGCTCCCTAGAATCATGCAGCATTTATCTCCTCCCCCTTATCCCATGAGCTACGTCGTTAACTCCAAGATCAAGGAATTCATCAACGGCAAGGGCATGATGTCCTCCGGTGATCTGGCTGAACACGCCAGCAAGTTCCTTGAAGATGCTTTGAACATGGCTGTTAAGCGCGCCCAGGCCAACGGCCGCAAGACCGTCCGCGGCGAAGATCTGTAAGAGATCTGTTTATTGCCAAGCAAAAGAGCGATCCGTAACGGGTCGCTTTTTTTAAACGATTTTCTTGGGCCACTGGTAAGAACTCCCGAACATCCTCGTCTGCATACGTGAGGGTAATTATACGGGGTACGGTGCATACGGAGGGTAGATGCACTACGGGAGAGGCCGGTCCGTCTCTGCGCAGCAGAGTCGCGACGAGGTGGAGCGCAAAGGGCGGCTGAGGGGCTGCCCTTTTTTGTACACTTTTTTGGCAAGAATATGAGAAAAGAGAAAAGAAGTTGACATATTAGTGTATTAAGGTCTGAAAGCTTGCAAACGCCTCGCTATTACATAATACTCACCGACCGCTCGAAAGGGCGGGAGAAGAACGAAAGAACAACCAAAGGAGAGAAAGGGGGCTTCAGTGGAGAACCCCCTTTGCTCTCCTTTTGTAATAGCCACTTTGGCAGCAGCGACAACGTTGCCACTGCTGCGACCCTTAGCCATACCAATACCTCATCACCTTTGTCTTGTCGTAGCGAAGACGACGGTATTTCCGCTACAATCCGCCCATGCATATCGCCGTCGTCGGCACCGGCTATGTGGGGCTCGCTTCTTCGGCGTGCTTTGCACAACTTGGACATACGGTGTTCGGCGTGGATATCGATGAAAAGAAAGTGAAGATGCTCCAGGAAGGAAAAAGCCCGATCTACGAGCCGGGACTCGAAGAAGCACTCACCGAAGGAATCAACGAGGAGCGCCTGTCATTCACCACCAATCTCGCAGAAGTATTGCCCAACGTGCAGATCATCTTTTGCGCGGTTGGCACTCCGCAGGGAGAAAACCATAAAGCCGATCTCTCCGCCGTGTTTGCCGTCGCGCGAGCGGTCGCGATGCAGATGGATCATGATCTGGTGTTCGTCGCGAAATCGACGGTGCCGGTCGGCACAGGAAAAGAATGTGAAGCGGTGATGCGCGAAATTCTCACAGGACGCGGGGTGGGACATAAAGTTGCCGTCGTCAGTAATCCGGAATTTTTGCGCGAAGGCATGGCGATGACAGATACGCTGATGCCCGAACGGATCGTCGTGGGCATCAATGGTGATGAGTGGGCGAAAGAACTCATCGAAGAGCTCTACAAACCCATTACGCGTGTGGGCAAACC
Organism: uncultured Candidatus Peribacteria bacterium; assembly: GCA_964448615.1. Lineage (GTDB taxonomy): Bacteria > Patescibacteriota > Gracilibacteria > Peribacterales > Peribacteraceae > CAYUWH01. The sequence goes on along the minus strand of CAYUWH010000050.1, from coordinate 5,852 downwards.
ACTCGTCTTCATGAATCGTGAGAGTGCGGAGATCGTGAAGTATGCGAGCAATGCTTTTCTGGCGACCAAGATCAGCTTCATCAACATGCTGACCGAACTCGCGGAAAAAACCGGCGGCAACATCCGCGATATTGCGCATGGCATGGGACTCGATAGCCGCATCGGATCACGGTTCCTGCATGCAGGCATCGGCTATGGCGGCAGTTGCTTCCCCAAAGATGTACAGGCCCTTATGGCCACCGCGGAGGAGTACGGCGTTCCTATGCCCATTATAGAAGCCACAGACCGTGTGAATACGTATCAGCGCCAGCGCTTCATCGCACTGATCCTCAAGACGCTGACCAAACCCTCCCGCATCGCAGTCTGGGGACTGAGCTTCAAACCCAAGACCGATGACATGCGCGATGCACCGAGTCTCGATGTTCTCCCCGCCCTCCTGAACGCCGGACACACCGTCATCGCCTACGATCCCGTCGCGATGGAGCGGACCAGGCAGCTCTTGCCTGCTATCACCTACGCAGATTCCCCTCTCGAAGCCGTGAAGGATGCTGAAGCACTCGTCATCCTGACGGAATGGGACGCCTTCCGAGGAATGGACCTGAAGGAAATTGCCGCGAACATGAAGGGCCAAGAAGTTTTCGATGGTCGCAATATCTACGAGCCCGCCGAAGTGAAGGAGGTAGGACTCCGCTACCATGGCATCGGCATTGCATCATGATTCTTTTCTTTTTCGCACTATGAAAGTTTTTCTCACCGGCGCCGCGGGATTCATCGGGTATCACACGACGATTCGTTTACTGGAACGAGGAGATGAAGTCGTGGGCTTCGATAATCTGAATGCGTATTACGATCCGTCGCTGAAAGAAGCGCGCTTGAAGATGCTAGAAGGACGCAAAGGTTTCACGTTCGTGCGCGGCGATATTCTCGATCGCAAAGCCCTGGCGGAGGCAATGAAAGACTGTGACATCGTGTGCCATCTCGCCGCACTCGCCGGCGTGCGCTACGCGTTCGATCATCCGGATGAATACATCGACATCAATATCACCGGGTTCTTCCATGTGCTCGAAGAAGTGCGTCTCCAGAAGAAGAAAGGATTGATCTATGCGTCCTCAAGTTCAGTCTACGGCGGCAACACGAAACTTCCTTCCAGCGAGCAGGACCGCACCGATGACCAGCTCTCGCTCTACGGCATGAACAAGAAGGACAATGAATTGATGGCGCACACGTACCACAGTCTCTACGGCACGCACGTCACGGGCCTGCGCTTCTTCACGGTCTACGGACCCTGGGGCAGACCGGACATGGCGCTGTTCTTATTTACGGACGCACTGCTCCACGACAAGCCGCTGCAAGTGTTCGGCCAGGGAAAAATGCAGCGCGACTTCACCTACGTGGACGACATCGTCTCCGGCATCGTCGCCTCGATCGATAAAAACTATCCGGAAGAAATTTTCAACCTCGGCTGCGGACGCCAGGAGGAGTTGATGGAATACATCCGCATGATCGAAGAGAGCTGCGGCAAAGAAGCGAGAAAAGAGTTCTTGCCGATGCAACCGGGTGATACCAAAGCGAGCCTTGCGGATATCAGCCACGCACGCGAAAAACTCGGATTTGATCCGAAGACCACCATTCAGGAAGGAGTTCCTAAATTTGTGGAGTGGTATAGGAACTACTACAAGATATAGCATTCGCCTGCCCTGAGCGCAGTCGAAGGGTGGAGTGGTATAGAAACTACTACAACATTTAGACCATGACGCATTGCCTGCCGTAACGGCGACGCCGGCGTCGCCGTTACGCAAGCATGTATAACATCATCGCTTCTGCCAAACTTCTAAAGGCGCTTTTGCTACCTCTGTAAAATCGCCGCTTTGAGCTACCTCCCAAGGGCAAGCATGCTGGCAAATCACCGCCTGCGCCTCCTCTAATCCCTCCACCGTAAACCGCCGGACGGGAACTGGACTTTCGTACTGCCACTCATGCCCGAAGGACCAGTCGAGGAGTACATTCCCCGCTCCGGGTTGCACCTGCAATGCCTGCATCATCGAACGAGCCGGACCCGGTTCCAACACCGGATGGAACGGGAACCAGAGCAGGACAGAGCCAAGGACCGTGAGGCCGAAGAGCGGCAATCCCAGTGCGCGCTTGCGCTGAAGAATGGGAATACAGCCGGCCATCAAAAACGGCGTGAACAAGATCGCATAATACAAATGCACCGATGCGAGATTGTAGAGACTGATCAATGCAAAGGTTCCAAGTAACAACCACTGGCGATGCCAGATCAAGCCGATCACGCCTGCAATCAGCAAGACGACCGATCCGCCGATCGCCCATGTCGCCAAAAACTCCTGCAAAATCATCACCAATGATGCGCCTGCATTATCCGTTCCCGCATTCACCAAGCTCGCAAGTGAGAGAGGATTCACGAGCGTGTAGAGCGCGAGAAGCGCGAAGGGAATTCCTGTGATGAAGATCGTGGATAACCACGAGAACTTTGCGCGCCGGAGAAGTCCGATCACGAGCGGGAAGAGCAGCGCGCCTTGATACGCCGTGAAGACCGATACCATCCACAGAAGTGCAATCCATCCACCAAGATGCCTGGACTTGAAATCACTGCGTACCCACAGCCACACGAAGAGTAATCCCTGCAAGCCCGTCAGGGGCGCCATCATGATGGAGCCCGCTTGGAATATCACCGCTGCGGACAATAACCAGCACGCACACAGCATCGTACGCTCATGCTTTGCAAGATCTTTCGCCATCGACCACACGAGCCATGCGGCTTGCACTATGAAAGATGCGAACGCGATGCGCCAGAAAAATTCCTGAAATGGGAATGATTCCGTCAGGCTCAGGATCCATCGCGCGAGCGGCGGATGCGGATAGGGAATGTTCAGCAGATACTTCGCTTCATCGGTGCGCACATTTCCCAAGCTCTGCAGGATCGCCAATACGGCTGCATAGACCTCTAGTCCCAGAATAATCAGGATCCGCTGCATGGCAGAGGTTCGGCGGAAGGCAGTTCGAATGTGATGCAGGATTCCGGATCACGGCCTCTCACATGTTCACGATGCGTGACACGCAACAAACCGGGCCGTACGGCATCGATGGAGATATCCGACAGAAGCCAGCCTTCTTTGGCAGATGCCTCTCGCAGTACGACCAATGTTTGGCTGCGCACGGAAGCATTGAGATACAATGCACGCATCGGCCAGAAGCGAAGGAGCAGCACGGCGAGAATGACGATGCACGCACCCCAAAAGAGCAGCCACGGCAGGCGCATTCTTCGCGCAGCGATGCCCGCGATTTGCTGCAGGAATGCCACCTGTACGGCAAGGGTCATCTTACTCTCCCCTTTCGTACGCAAGCCGAACACCATGGGGACTTCGGCAGCCTTTGAAGAGGCGGGAAGATGCGCGAGGATCTCGAGCAAAATTTTGAAACCGCGCGGGTGTAACTTCGCAGCAATCGCACGATACGCCGATGCCTTAAGCGCAAAAAATCCACTCATGGGATCACTCACTTCAACCGGCGGCAATTTGCGCGCAAGGAACGTAGCAGCCTTACTCATCCAGAGTCGCGGGCCACTCCATTTATCGATGTTGCCCCCCTTGATGTAACGCGAAGCCACCGCAATATCCGCGCCGTTCTCTACGGCATTCGCGAGCGCGAGCATGATCGAGTGATCGTGCTGGCCATCACTATCCATCACCATTAAGCACGCTCCCTTCGCCATATCGAATCCTTCGACCACCGCCGACGATAATCCCCTGCGCCCGATGCGACGCAACACATGAACGGTCGGATAGCGCTTCGCCAATTCCTCCGCCTCGCGCCAGGTGGCATCCGGCGAATCGTCATCCACGACAATGATCTCATGCGGCGTTTGCGCCAGGAGATTCTCCAATGCCGGGATCAACGTCCGGATGTTCGCGGATTCGTTGAATGTGGGTAAAACTAACGATAACACGGATCCAGAATACACGTGTTGGGAATGTGCGCCCATATCCGGTGTAGAGACGCCCAAATTGGGCGTCTCTACACCGATCGTTATCAATGGTTATCCATTGCCATTTGTAGCCAAAAACCGCAATATGGGTGGGATGAATATTTTGGTAACCGGATCATCGGGCACAATCGGCACACGCCTTTGTGAGCGTCTCCTGGCGGACGGTCATCAGGTGACAGGCGTCGATTGGGTTGCGAATAAATGGCAGCCGTCGGTGCAGGCGATCACGAAGATTGCAGACCTGCGCTCGAAGGAACAGACGATGGCGATCGATCCCGCGGGCGCGGAAGTGATCGTGCACTTGGCGGCAAATGCGCGCGTGTATGAATTGGTGGAGCATCCGGATCGCGCGCTCGATAATTTCATCTCGCTCTTCAATACGTTGGAACTTGCGCGCACGAAGGGCATCAAGAAATTCCTATTCGCCTCTTCGCGCGAAAGTTACGGCAACATCAAAGCCGAGAAATACAGCGAGGATCTGGTGCGCGTCGAGAACTGCGAGAGTCCCTACACCGCGAGCAAAGTCGGCGGTGAGGCATTGGTGGAGTCCTACAGCCGCTGTTACGGCATTGACCATGTGACATTCCGCTTCAGCAACGTGTACGGCATGTACGACGACTCCGAACGAGTAGTCCCGCTCTTCATCCGCAAATGCCGCGCCAATGAATCGCTATTGGTGTTTGGAAAGGATAAATGCTTGGACTTCACGTACATTGACGACACTGTCGATGGCATCACGAAAGCCATTGAGAATTTTGAGAAGGCAAAGAACCGAACGTACAACTTGGCATTCGGCGAAGGCACGACGATCGTGCATCTCGCAGAGCGCGTGAAGGAATTGCTCGGCAGCTCTTCGGAGATCAACATCGGCGCCTCGCGCACCGGTGAAGTGGTCCGCTACATCGCGGATATCACCCGCGCCCGAGAGACCTTTGGCTACGATCCGAAAACGTCGTTTGAGGAAGGCATTCAAAAATCCGTGGAATGGTATAGAAAAGAAGTGAATGATTGATTGAAAACAGGATATTGACTTAATACAGATATTGTTTTAAGGTATAAAACCTTCTTTCACTCTCTTATGCGGCATTTTCCCATGATTCAGTCGTCTGCGGCAGCTCTGGCAATCTGTGCCATTCTGTCGGGTGATTGCATCATTCCGGCAGCCAATGCGGCAGGAGGCGATGCGCGGGCGGCAGCCAACGGCATTGTCATCCAAACGACCGAGCGCATGGGCGGAGCGATCACGTCATTGCGATGGAAAGGAAAAGAATTTGTGGATGCAGCCGATCACGGCCGCGAAATACAAACGGCATGGCAAGTCGATGCACACGGAGAATGCTACAACCCCACCGAAGCGGGTTCCATACTCGATAACGGCGGCCCCGTCAGTACATCGAAATTGCTCCATTCCATCGGCGAAGGGAACGGTATCTTCACCATGAGCAATCCGGCATTCTGGCTTCCCCCAAGGGGAGACGGTGTGTGGTGCGGCTTTGTCGACAATAATTCTCCCATCGCCACGTGGAGTGGCGGACGCGTGATCAATACAACGGCGACATCCCGAACGATTTTGAGGAAGAATGTCCACATTGGCTATGCAGGCATGGACAATGTCATCGAGTACGCCAGCAGCATCACGTTTTCCGCTGAAGAATTAGCCAAGGCTCCGGCGCTTTCCATCGTTCTCGAACATCCGGCGGTCTACATGCCGACCGAATTTTCAGCGGTGTACAGATACGATCCCGCATACGACTTCCTTACGCAGGTACCGGCGGCGACAGCCGATCAATACACTGCCCAGCCGATCATCCTCGCGACTGCGGATAAAGAGTACGCGATGGGCATC
>CAYUWH010000049.1:0-7622 GCA_964448615.1 uncultured Candidatus Peribacteria bacterium | reverse complement strand
ACGGTCGACGGAGCCATCCACATTGCCACGGCATTGGGCTTATCTCAGTCACTCATCGGTCTTACCGTTGTGGCGGTAGGAACATCTCTGCCGGAGCTGGCAACATCCATCGTGGCGGCACTCAAGAAGAAAGCGGATATCGCCGTGGGCAACATCGTCGGCAGTAACATTTTCAACATTTTTTGGATTCTTGGCGTGAGCGCCACTATTCAGCCTTTGAGATTCCAACCTGCACTGAATGTGGATCTTGGCGTAACCGTCTTTGCCACCGTTGTTCTTTTCTTCGCGGTCCATACCGGCTATCTCCATCATCGTCTCTTCTTCTGGAAGCAGCGAGAGCATCATGTCGTCGAACGGGGGGACGGTTTACTCATGCTGACCTTGTACGTGATATACATCGGGTACCTGATATGGAGAGGATAAGGCGGATACGTATCTGACAGGCTTTAACGCCGACAATACCAATATGTCAATTCAACTCAACATTCCCATGAAGTAAGCTCAGTGCCATCCTTTCCTTCCTTCTTCATGATGCACCTTTTTGCAATCGGTCTGTATATCCAGACACATGCGCTGAGCATTGTCCTCGCCGTCATCGCGTCGTTCGTCGTCGGATTCCTCTGGCACGGCCCTCTCTTCGGCAAGCAGTGGATGAAATTCAACAAGATCACTCCGCCCAAGAAAAAAGACATGAAGTTCTCCATGATGCTGCCGGGCATCGGTGCCTCTCTGTTGATGGCATTCGCGCAGGCAGCCGTTCTCGGCAGCGCATTCATGATGATGTCGGCCAGCAGCGTGTGGGAAGCATTGCTCATTGCGACGATCCTCTGGCTGCCCTTCACTGCGCTCGTGATCCTCAATGAGCACACCTGGGCCGGCAAATCCTTCGCGCACACGAGTTACGACGCTGCGTATAACCTGGCATCGACGTTCGTGATGGCGGCGATTTTGTACGCGATGCTGTAGTCACGGTTTTTCCCGTGCCGGCACGAGCGGAAGATCTTTGAAGACGAACGTATGTGAAGCCGCTACTTCGCGGTTCAGTTGCGGCAACATCACCTCGATGCGTTTTGGTTCTCCCGGATACGTCCACTCCATCAAACGCGGACCGATGCCGGTGTGGTTCTCCATTTTCAGCGGAATCATCGGCAAACCGTCGGGTCCGATCACCACGAAGCCGATCTTCGGGAGTGCCGTATCGTGAATATCCGGAAGATACTGCGCGGCGAGAACATAGCCATTCTCTGTTTTTCTGATCGGCAGGGTGCGCACGCAATACCCGTTGCCGAACTCCTGTTCTTTTTTGAGGTCGGTCACGATCTCTTTTTTCGAGACAGTGGCTCTGAATGTACACGTGAATTCAATCGTTGCTGTGTCGCCCGGCATGGTCGCGGGCGGCAGCGTCACGGAGATGAAATCATTGCCCTCTCCCAATTTCCCTCTCAAGAACAGAGGGCGGTCTTCCATATTGCCGTGCCGAATGGTGAGGTGATCGATGCGCCAGCCGGTCAGTTGCGCGATGGGTTCCGCCTCGAACAGAATCTGGACCTTCTCTGGCCATGATTCATAGATTTTCAAGGATGCATTGATCGGTCCGGATGTTTCACGGCGACGCAGATGACGATCATCACAACGAAGAACATAGAGGTGGCCATTGTGATTGCTGCTGACATGGATGCTACCGCCCTCGCTTCCTGTGAGGGTATTGAGAATTTGCCACAACGTTTTCCCATCGAGTCCTTGTGTGGAGGCGGGTTCTTTGAGGAGTGCCGGCGCCGTGTGCTGCAGCGAGAGAGGTTGGCCGGTTTCGCGCGCGACTGTTTTGAGAATGTGTTCGATCGTTTCGGTGTTTCTGATCCTGTTCCATTCCGCGGGCGCCTTGAAGATTGACGCGATTTCGAGCGTCATGCCTTGCTCCTTCTGATCAATTGCCTCGATCACTTGTTTCAAGCGTCGTTCCTGTTCGAGATCGTTACGCTTTTCCTTGAGGACAAGAGCGTCACGGTGTGCGAACGGTTGTTTGGTTTTTGAAATTTCCGCGAGCGCGCGTGCGATCAAGATAGTTTGCGCGCCTTCTCGAATATCAAAGTCATCATGATCGAGCGCTTCTACAAGTTTGGGATAGGAATCTTTGATGCTCTCGAGAAATTTTTGAATCTTGTCTGCTGGCGTATCGGCTGCCAGCAACACGCCGCCTGCGCTTTGCAGCATAAGTGCTAAAAATGCTCTTCGATTGAAAGAGGGGAGCGCAGTAGTGCGTTCCACCGTTTCCACCGCTTCTTCGTCGTGATGCTCGATACTCATACGACAACCAACCGTAGGACTAATGATGTATGAATGCAAGTTTGGCAAATATCGAGATGCAAAAACGGGCTCTGCTACGACTTGCCGTACGAGGCTCTTGCCATGTCGCATGCTTCCTACTAGTGTATACGCGGTTCAGTGCACATTCTGTTCTTTCTTTTGGGAGGAAAGACGATGACATGTCCGAATTGCGGCGGAACGGACATCAGCTCCACCACCTGTTACCCGGAGTCCGATTTTGAAACCTGGAGCACCTGGCGTAGCAGCATCCCGTTCACGGGACTGATTGCGATCGCCCTCAAGCGACTGTTCAGCAAAAAGGTTCCCGCCTATACCTGCAACAGTTGCGGCGTCACCGCTCCCAAGGAAGTTTGGCCCAAGTGAGCGGGCCGCTACAACATGGTGCCCTGCACCACCCCCTGTGAACATCACAGGGGATTTATGACGTCGGGAAACGAGGAAATTGACAATATTAAAAATTAACATATAATATCTATTACGTTCTTTGACACACGTCGTGTCGGGAAAAACCACCAATCATTATAGAGGAGAGAACCATGCAGAAGATTCATGTGCACCCGAGCCTCGCTTCTGAGTACGCTGGCGGCGGGGAATTCTTCGTTTCGCTCAAGCGACTGCTCACGTGTCTGGATCCGGAGCGGTTCACGGTGACGGAGAATCTGGCCGAGGCCGATATCGTCCTCTTCACGGGGTACGGTCTGCTGGAGAAGATTCACAGGCACGGTGTTCACTACGTGATGATGACGATGGAGCCATTCACGGGGGCTTTGACCCCCAACCTCGTCGTCATCGGCATGTGGGACGAAGTCCTGCCGATCATCAAGGCGCTCCCGGAGATCACAGTGCAACGCGTGGAGCGACTTGCTCCGCCCCCGGATGCGCTCCGTGTTCTGGTGATCGACGATTCCCTAAAGAATTGTCAGGGCGCAGAAGAACAGCTCGGCTCGCTGTACCGGCTGACGGTCGTCACGACTTACCAGCAGGGCATCGACGCGATCAAGAGCGGACAGTTCGATGTGGTCCTCACCGACCTCATGCTGCCGGCGAGTACCTACGGTATGCTCGACAAGGCACTTGCCTACGTCGGGCAGCTGATGCCCATGGGTCTGATGCTCGCGCTCATCGCGGCCAAGGCAGGGGTCAAGCGTATCGCCGTGGTGACCATGCACAGTCACCACGATCATCCTGTCTCGGCCGCCTTCACTCATCTCCTCGGCGGGGCTAACATCGAGGGGGCAAGGGTGGACTTCGATTGCTGGTCGCATAAGGAAAAAAACTGGAAGGGGGTCATCGAAAGACTGTTCAAGTCCTGAGAACTCTCTTAGGACAAACGGGGCCGAGGAAACTCGGTCCTTTTTAGTTTTGTTGATTTGATCGCGAGATTTATTGACACCTCAGCCAAAATACGTAGAATCCCCGCACACATGTCAGCAACGATGTATTCCTTCGGCAGCTTCTGGTTCTCCTTTAGAGTGGGGAAGCAGCCGTCGTGTCTGAGCTGATCAAGCGTTAAGCATCCAGAACACTTCGCACTTCCCCCTTACGCAGCGGGAAGGCGTTTTTGTATTTTTTTCTTCCAACCATCATGGCCATCCAAACTATTCAGGCATTACCGTCCGTCGAGGAAATATCCGAAGCGATTCCGGTGAAACCGTCACACCGTATTCCCGAACATCGCGCAGCCGTGCAGCGCATTATCGAAGGCGGTGACCCGCGCAAGCTCGCGATTGTGGGGCCGTGCTCGGCATACCCTGTCGAAGCGGTTGAGGCGTACGCGGAAAAACTCGCGCGGTTGCAGGAGCAATTGCATGACCAGATTCTCATTGTCATGCGCTGCTACACCCAAAAGCCCCGCACCACCACGGGCTGGACGGGCATTATGCAGGAGCCGGATCCTCTCGAAGGAAAAAAAGATCTGGTGAAAGGCATCTGGACCGCACGTCGCATGATGTCGAACGTCGCCGACATTCTCCCGATTGCGGATGAAATGCTCTACAGCGAAAATGCTCCGTACTGCGAACCGTTGCTGACGTACATCGCCGTCGGCGCACGCAGCACGGAAGATCAAGAACATCGCCAACTCGCATCGGGGCTCGATCTCCCGGTTGGGATGAAAAACACGACGAGCGGCAGCATCGAGATCGGCGTGAATGGCGTTGTCGCGGCACAGGCGCAGCATGAATTCCCCTACAGGGGTTTGCACGTGCGGACGAGTGGGAACCCGCATGCGCATCTCATTCTCCGCGGCGGCAACGATGGTCCCAATTACGATCCGCATTCCATCGCGACGGCGGACAGGCTTCTGCAGGAACAAGTGCGCAAAGGCACGATCAAAAATCCCGCCATTCTCATTGATGCGAGCCATGACAACGCGATGAACGGGAGCGGGAAAGATCCGGAATTGCAGAGTGATGTGGTGCATGCGGTGCTGCGTTGTCTGCTGCGCGGTCGCAAAGAGTACCAGCGCATTGTCGGCTTCATGATCGAGGGGTACGAAAAATCAGGAAAGCAATCGATCAAAGAGGGGATGGATATGGAAGGCCTCTCGATCACCGATGGCTGTCTCGATTGGAAGCAGACCGAAGTGTTACTCAAAGAAATGGCAGACCTTCTCGCGAAACGCTGATTTCCTCCCCACTATCAATGAAAACCCTCGCTCCCATCGCCGCCCTCGAACGCCTCTCGTTTTCCGACGAAGCTGCTCGCAGTATTCTCGCACAGGCGCCGCATCGCGAAATTCTCTACGGTAAAACCATCAACGATGTCTGGCGCATGATGCAACAAGAAGATGCGTACGCGCTGCTCCCGTTTGAAAATTCTTCCGGTGGCGTGGTGTGGCCGCATCTTGATCTTCTGCGTTCCGAGCAGCTTGCAAGCATCGTCGGCGAAGTGCAATTAAAAGTGCGGCTCTGCGCAGGCGGCTTGGACCCTGATGCGCTGGAGCAAGCACGCATCGCCTGCTCTCACGCCAAAGGCTTGGAGCAATCCACAAACTTCCAAGCGCGTCTGCCGCATCTCGAAGGCACCAAAGGATTCCCGACAACCGTCGATGCCGTGCGCTACGTGAAAGAGCAAAACGATCCGCGGAATATCGCACTGGCATCGCGTCTTGCGATTGAGGAATTGGGGTTGCTCTTACTGCAAGAGGACGTGGCGAACGACAAAGACGGCGAGAACATCACGCAGTTTTTTCTTGTGCACCGAAACGGCGCCGAGCCGCTCCCGAACCCGGAAGCGCAGTATCATGCGGCATTTTTGATTCCGGAAAACCAGCGGGGGATTCTCAATCGCATCACGAGCATTATCGATAATGCGCGCGTCGATCTCACATCGCTCCATAGTCGCCCCATCGGCAATAAGCAGTACGGCTTTTACGTGGAAATGACGCGCGAAGGAAAACCGGAAGAATTTGAGCTGATGGCAAGGCAGCTCGCGCACCATGCGAAAATCGTGCGATGGCTGGGCAGCTGGAACGATCGATGGGAGAATTAGAATCCCACCGACGTGATTTTGATTTTACGTTTTTCTTTCGCCGCGGGCTCGGCGTGTTCCGCAGGTTGCTCGGGCTCGATCTTCTCTGTGATCTGCGCTTCTTCGGATTTGATCTCATGCACGCGCGTCTTCCGGCGAGGATGTGTTGCGGCGGCAGATGTTGTGTCTCCGCTCATCACGCCGTTTTCTAATTTCATGATTCGGGCATGAAGTGTCTTGGCACTGTGCGCGTCCTGACTGAATACCACCAGCGAGGCGCCGCGTTCATGGGCTTGTTTCAGCAGGGTTATGACGATTGCGCGTTGTGCATCATCGAGCAGTGCGAGCGGTTCATCGGCAAGGACGATCATCGGCTCTGCGATCAGCGCGCGACCGATCGCCGCCATCATTTGTTGTGAACGGGAACATGCTTCGGGCAATGCATCGGCAACGGCGTTGAGCTGAAGCACCTGCAACATCGCCTTGACGGTTTTTTCGGCATTGACGGCATTCATGCCACTGAGTTCGAGCGGATACTGGATATTTTCCGCGATGGTGAGATGCGAAAAGAGATGTGGCTCCTGTCCGATCGCCCCGACACGCAGCCGATAGAGTCGCAGCGCATCCGGCGGCAACGCCTTCACATCGATGTTGTCGACGGTGATACTGCCGCTCGTCGGTTGCTCCATGCCGAGCAACAAGCGGTGCAGGACGGATTTTCCGCTGCCCCCGGCCCCGATGATGCACACGCATGCGCCGGGTTCGATGACGCAGGAAATCTTCGAGAGCGCGAGTGTGTCGCCGTATGCTTTCGTGAGATCGGTGCAGGCAAGCATCGCGAACAAGAATACCATTCGCCGATGCGCGAGCGTCGCGAGGACGGACAAATGACTTGCGCTCTTCTTCCATTTAGGATGCGCCACTACAAAGCAGCATGTTCCAATGCGTTGCAGTTTGGTACGCTCTCTGCCGAACATGCTTTCCCCGCATTCAGTTCGTCGATCACATCTTGCCGCGCTCGGTGCGTGTGCGCTCGTGCTCTTTTTATTGGGAGAAGGACGGCCGGTTCTCAATCGCATGCTGGGCATGACGGCGTTTTCCGATGCGTCGAATAGTTCTCTTCCATGGGATTTGCAAGTGGTCGGGACGACAAAGACGGTCGTGGACGTACAGCTCGGATCCACATCGGTGACGACGGTGGTGCCGGGCCCAGGCGGATCATGCGGTGCGGTGGTGGTTCTTCCCACAGCCAGATCCGGAGTGGCGACCGCGACGATGCAGCCGCTTGGTCATGTCGTCTGCAATCAGACGGACACCGCCGCGGAGGCACAGGCGGTTTTCCAATGGACGGCGCCAGACACGGGTTTGCTTTCATTCAACTGGCGCGATCCAACATTTGGAAAAACGCTGTATGTCGGGTCCTATCAAGTGACCACAGGCCCATCTTGTCCGGGGAATTCCATTGTCGCGTGCAAGCACAACACCGGCGTTACCTGTACCGCTCCGTGCAGTTTCAGTAATGAAACGCCCATCAGTGTCGTGGCGGGACAAACGTATTTCTTCATCTTCTCCGGGGGGCAGAGCGGAACATCGGATTCGAATGCGTCGATCACATTTTCCTACCAGTACGTAGACGGGCAGAGTTCCAGCTCATCCACCGTGGATTGCAATGCCTACTCCTGCTTGCAGCAATGCACTGATGCCAATCCGCCGGGCGCGGATTGCGGCATATGCGGTTTTCCTGTGGATTGTTCCTCAAGTTCCAGCTTTTCCCCCTCATCATGCGATGAATACACGTTTGATTTTGAGGATGGCCAAATCGGTCC
>CAYUWH010000048.1:0-8441 GCA_964448615.1 uncultured Candidatus Peribacteria bacterium | reverse complement strand
TCCTCTTTGCAGGTGATCGGCAGATAGATCAGCATCTCTTTCCCTTGATCAAGAAGCCTACGGTATGCCTTCTCGATCCCCTCTTGCCCCTCAAAGTGCTCCAGATCAGGGCGTCCTTTATCCACGGAGATCGTGGCGATGAATGTTTCAAAGTTACGATGACGCCGCGCCATCATTTCCTGTTTTTCCGCCATATCGCTCTCCATCCACCGCATGATGGAATGCAATGAGTGCAGGACGAACTTCGGGTTCTCGTTGATATTCTCTTTGTTCACAATCCCCTTTTTGAGGAGCTTGCACATGGCCTGATCGAGCACGCCAGTGCCCTTGCCCGTTTTCAGGGCCAGTTGACGCAACGTGAGGGCTTCCTCTTCAAGCAAACGCTTGAGGATGAGAATCTCCGTGGGGGAAAAACCCGCCTCTGACAAAGAAGCCTCAATACTTGAGGGTAACGATTCCATGAGTGATGCATATTTTACTTGACTGTACCGGGATTACGCAATCTGAAGTAACAATATAGTTTATGGGGGTGTCAAAGGGCAGAAATGGAAAGAGATCATTAAAAGAGACCTATTAGCGAATTCATAATCGCTTTTTAGGTTCCACACCCCTGTGGAACCTACCGGGGTTCACGTGAGGAATTTCACACAAAAAATGCTCCCTATTGCCGCATGCAGGTTCCATAATGCTGTGGAACCTATTTTTTGGCTTATAGAAGAAAAAAATACGATGAAATTATCTTAAACACATATTTCTCCAATACCAGACAGCTTATTGAAGCGGTGTACTGGTATGGATGAATACTGTCGATCAAACCATAGAACGTTTCTCCGCACCGAGTGAGAAGCTTGTGGAGCCTGCTATAGCGATTCAGAAAATTGTCGAATGGAAAAGGCAGGGGCTCAGAATAGCGATTGCTGACGGAGTTTCTCATTTGCCACTTTATTTGCAGGCAGAATATTTTCGCCTATGCGCAAATTATGGCGATCGTTTTCTTGTGCGACTGAATAGTGATGAACTTGAGGCAAAAGATAGTGCCTGCTCACATCCATCAATATCTTGGGAAATGCGAGCATTGCATGCAGCTCATTACCCATATCTTGATTTAATCACGAAAAGGAATACAGAAGATATTGCTTGGCTTCGGGAGTATGATCCCGACATTTTAGTAAAATGCGTCACAAAGAACGCGGCGATCGCACATGAAATTGAATCAATCCGCCATCATGTCTCTGCGCTCGGCATCCAATTAGTCGTAATGGATGAATCATTACAGATAATTTCTCTGGAAAGAACACCATCTATTGAGTCGCCAAATACAGCAATTAACGCATTCGAAAGTATCGCAGAAGCTTATGCAGAGCGAATCGATCAAAAACCTCATAATGCTTATTATGAGCGCCCAGCCACGCTCTCGCTCTTACCTTCTGTAAATGGCCTGAACGTTCTTGATGCTGGATGTGGTCCAGGCGTTTATACGCAGTGGCTTATGGAATATGGCGCAAATGTCACAGCCGTTGATGGCAGTCCTACAATGGTTGAGCTTGCGCAACGTCGCATAGGTCCAAAAGCGAAGATCTTCTGCGCCGATCTCAATGAACCATTATTCATGCCAGATGAATCATTTGATGTCATTATCAGCACTCTCACTCTTGATTACATAGAAAATTGGGAAAAGATCTTTCAAGATTTCTTTCGGATTCTGCGTAAGCCGGGATATTTTATATTTTCCATAAATCATCCGATCGGTGAGCTGAAACGCGCAACAAGTGTAAACTATTTCAATCTGGAAAAAGTGTATCGACAATGGCTAGATTTCGGGACGCCGGTTACACTTCCATCTTATCGACGCCCACTTGCACAACTCATTAACCCTCTTATTCATGCAGGTTTTACCCTCGATTGTTTGCTTGAACCTCAACCCCAGGAGCATTTTCAACAAGAATTGCCGGCAGAGTATGAACGCCTCCAAAAACAGCCGGGATTTCTTTGTATTCGCGCAATAAAATGATGAAGCAAATACACTCAATCACCGACTTTTACGCAAGGGCAGAGCAATTATGCGGCACAAAAAAATGGCAACTTGGCACATTCATTGCAGTTTTTTCAAAAGATCTTACGGATGTTCTTCTTGTTCAACTCGGAGACTACGCACGTAGTTGCTATGACGGCAATCCATGGACGCTTCCAGGAGGAGCGGTTATGAAAGGCGAATCACCTTCATCTGCTGTAGTACGGGAACTTCAAGAAGAAACTGGCATGACCATACGCCCGAATGATTTAAAGATGGTAGCATGGCTGGAACGCCCATATTTTATTCCTCGTGATTGCGATCGGCCGGGGGAAGTGATTCTTCTGTTTGCAGCTGTGGCCGATTCATACACATTGCTTAGGCCAGCACCGCCCGAAACGACTGCGGCTCAATTTTTCCCTTTCTCATTTACCGACTGGATGGCAGTACCGGAATTAGGACAAGGGCAACATCCATTGCAACCCCTGCGGAAACATTGGATTTATTGGGCCTATCTTGCACAAAAAAGACTGCAACAACCGCAAGCAAATCTTATTGAATGGACCTATCAATCATCGGAAAAAATGCGACTTCCGCCATGGTAATAACCTCACCTTCATCATGTCAGTAACCCTCGCATCACTGGCTCAGCAGCATCGTCCATCGATCGTACGAATTATCGTGCATTTCAAAAAAGGAGATATCGATGGAGGCACAGGGTTCGTCTATTCCTCAAAAGGTGATGTCCTCACGTGTGCTCACATGCTGTTTAGAACAGGACAAATCGCAGACATCCTGAAAACGCTGGGGGCACAAAAGGATAAAGAGGCTGCTCTGCAACGCTATTTTCGTGAAACGGTAAAGAAGGTGGAAATTGAAACGCATGACGGAAAGCGATGGACAGCAACTTCTGTCGCCTTCAGCGGAGCGATGGATCTCGCCACACTGCGCGTGAAGACGACTGCGCCCCTCCCTTCGCTCATACTAGAAACTGAACAAGAACCTCTGCAGGGAGAGGATATTTTTCTCTGCGGGTTTCCCTTTGCGGTCGGAACGCCTCTCGATCAATTTCCATTTGCCTGCTGGAAAGGAAATATCATGGGGTCCTGCAATGCGAGAACTGGCGGTTATAAAAAGCGCCAATTCATGTTCGCCTATACGTTGGCTCTCTGGGGTGCTTCGGGCTCTCCTGTTTTTTCAGACAATGGAAAAGTCATCGGTATTCTGACCGGCCAGATGATATGGGGCGCTGACAATATTCTGTTCAAGCAATCTGGGAAAAAATCATCCGATCCGGAAAGTGGCTCACTGCATGTTCCCGTGCCGTACGGCTATATCACACCCATACGAAAGGCATTGGCTATCGCCAAACAATTATCACGATAGCTTTTTCTACACTGCTATGCCCGAATTTACCCTCACCACTGCACGCTGCACGCTTCGTCGCCTCTCACGGGAAGATATCCCGCATATCTGGGAAGCGGCACATACGCCCGGATTTACGGACGGCATGAGTTGGGATGCACCTCAGAGTGAAGAAGAAATGCATGCATTTACCGATGGCGCACTCAAGGATTGGGAAGTAGGAGAAAAGTATATTTGGACGATTGAGGACAAAGATGACACGCACTTCATAGGCCGGATCGAGCTGAAGCGCGATCGAAAACACCCTGGAAATACATGGGGTCTCGGCTATTTCATCCATCCCAAAGAGCAAAACAAGGGCTATGCGACCGAAGCTTCAGTCGAAGTATTACGATTCGCTTTTGAAGCACTGGAAGCTGATGCCATCCTCTCTTCGCATCATGATTGGAACATCGCAAGCGGCAGCGTCCTTCGGAAAATAGGGATGAACCACACAGGCTTCTCAGAGGGGCGCAGTTTCAAAAAAGGAAAACCCGTGCGGCATGCTGAATTTCGTTTGAGTCGACAAGAATGGATGGATCGAAATCGATAATCTCTTCTCACAATCCCCATTTCAATCAGCCTTAGCTTCTATTCCGAAGAAACAATGACTGCAGAATAGAGAAGGTACTTTTTTGACAGAAGTATGCGGTTTTTTGCAAGAAAGGTTGCTCAGTGGTTTTTTCCATAGGATTGTTCATCCTAAATATGACAATCTTGCTTGTCAAATGTGTATTTTTGACGCATGCTAGATAAGTACCAACCTGCTATGGAACTCTCTCAAAACTTTGCGGAAATAGAACGGAAATTCTTACTCAAAGGTTCCATTCCTTCAGATGTAGCCCTCAGTACCCTTGAGGTTCATCGCTCTTATCTCTATACAGATTCCCAAGTGGAAATGCGTATACAGAAGAGAGGAGAAGATCGCTATGAATTGGAGCGCAAGATTGCCGACCCAAACTCTCCTCTAGTCCGATGGTCAATGAAGGCATCGATCTCCGCCGCTGAATTCGAGACGCTCAGGAAAAGCGCATTAGGCAATCAGATCAGCTATTTCAAACATAAGACCAACATGCCTGGTGTAACAATCAAGCAATACCTTGATCATCTGGCGGGACTGGCCATCGTGGAAGCAGAGTTTGCGGACCTGTATGCAGCAGAGGGCTTCCATCCTTCCCTGCCATGGTTCGGACCGGAGATCACGGGTCATGCCTTCTCTCGGGATAGCGGTCTGATTCATGTGGCTAATTTCGCTGATTTGGCTCAGCACTTACCAGTTTTATAAAGAATTCGACGGAGTCTTAAAAGAGGAAAACCCGTGCGGCATGCTGAATTTTGGCTCGATCGGATGGAGTGGACCAATAAAAACTAAATCCCCCCTCACACCCCCCTCACCGCCTCATCAAACACCTCCTGGGTGATAAGACCTTCTTTGAGAAGGCGCTTGGCATCTTTGTCGAAGGCGACCATGCCGCTGTCACCACCGGTTTGAATGACGGAGTTGAGCTCCTGCATACGACTATCGCGGATGGTGTTGGAGACAGCAGGCGTGTTGATCAGGATCTCACGCTGCGCGATACGCCCACCATTGGCCGCAGGGAGCAGGCGCTGGGCGATGATGGCCTTGAGCGACATGGAGAGCTGTGAGCGTACCTGGGACTGCTGGTGGGCTGGGAAGACATCGATGATACGATCGATGGTCTGCGCCGTATTCGGCGTGTGGAGGGTGGCGAGAATGAGGTGGCCCGTCTCAGCGAGGGTGAGGGCGGCGGCGATGGTTTCCGGATCGCGCATTTCTCCGACCATCACGATGTTCGGATCTTGGCGGAGGATGCCGCGGAGTGCTTCCGGGAACGAGAGGAAATCTTCGCCGAATTGACGCTGTTCGATAAGCCCTTTGCCCTTGGGAAAGAGGAATTCGATAGGGTCTTCCAAGGTGACGATGTGCGAGGCGCGCTGGGAATCGATGTACTGGATCAGTGACGCGAGCGAGGTGGATTTCCCGGTACCAGTCGGACCCGTGAAGAGAATGAGACCTTCATGGAGCGTGGCGAAACGCTGCGCCAATTCCGCAAGACCGAGATCCTCGACAGTCGGAATGCTCGATGGAATGAGGCGCGCAGCCAATGCCATGTTGCCGCGTTCGTAATGCGCATTGAGACGGAGGCGGATGCCATCTTCCAAAGAGAAGGATGCATCGATCTCGCGGTTTTTTTCCAGGCGCTTGTAGGCCTCTTCCCCCAATACCGTCTTCACGAACTTTTCAACCTCCGCACCGGAGAGCGCTTTGTCACCCTGCTCGGTCAGCACGCCATCGATACGGAAGAGCACCGGGGAGTCCACGGCAAGATGCACGTCGGATGCACCGGCGGAAAGGGCTTCAGCGAAGACCGATTGGGGTGTGAGTGTCATATCCTTCTATTATAGCGTTTTTGGCGTATTTTATCAAGAAACGCTATTCCTCGCGGGATTTCTTGCGCAGTTGGGAGGCCATCTTGAGGATGCGCTCCACGCTCTCTTCATCGAGCCCGCGCTCTTCGGCTTCTTCGACCAGACTCTGAATGAGTCCCGTCTCATCGAGGGAGTCCTCATCCTTATCTTGTTCTGAGGCCTGATGATGCATCTCCTCGAGCAAATTGAGGAGTTGTTGATAAAGCTTTGTCGTTTGCTCGTCGGAATTCTTGAGAACAGCCATTGGCGCGTAGTGTGCGCAAGAAGCTGGCAATTGCAAGAGAGTCTGGTTGACGTGGGCGATAAATGGGTCTTCGTGAACAATGAGTTTGCGGTACTATAAAGCCATGAAGCATGCCGACGCACAGAAGCGTCTTGAGAAACTCCGGCAGGAAATCTGGCGCTTGAACAAAGCGTACTTCATGGAAAACAGGACGGATGTCTCGGAAGACGTGCGCGACAGCTTGAAGCAGGAATTGATTGCGCTCGAGAAGGAATTCCCGGATCTCATTACGCCCGATTCGCCCACCCAACGCGTCGGCGCTCCGTTGGACGGACGCTTGCCAAAGGTGACGCACATCACGCCGAAGCAATCGTTGCAGGATGCGTTCTCCCAAGAAGAAGTGGACGAGTGGTTCGCGCAGATGGGCAGAGCGCTGGGCGATGAAACGCGAACGTTTGAGGTGATCTGCGAACAGAAAATTGATGGATTGAATATTTCATTGATTTATCAGAAGGAAAAGGATGGTGTGTATCGCTATGCGCGCGCCGTGACGCGCGGTGATGGCGTGGTGGGCGAAGACGTGACCCACACCGTGAAGACCATCGAGCAGATTCCCCTCTCGTTCTCCCTCAAGCATGCAACGGCGAGCGCGCCGGACATCGTGGAAATCGGGGGGGAGGTGTACATGCCCAAGTCCGCTCTGGAAAAATTCAACAAGGGTCTCCCCGAAGAAGAGCAGTTCGCCAACCCGCGCAATGCGGCGGCGGGAACCGTGCGGCAGTTGGATCCGGGCATCGCCGCGGAGCGAGATTTGCGCATGTTCTGTTACTCGTTGAATACGGCGGCCGCCGATGCACTCGAGCTGAAGACGCAGGAAGAAGTGCTGCGCTTCATGGAAGAAGCGGGCATGCCGGTCCATCCCGGACACAAGACGGTAACCCACAGGGAGGAGATCGAGAACATCTACTCCCAGATTCAAAAAACGAGAGAGGAGCTTCCGTATGACATCGACGGATTGGTCCTGAAAGTGAACGACCGGCGCCTGCAACGCGAGCTGGGATCGACCGCAAAAGCGCCGCGCTGGGCGCGGGCGTACAAGTTCCCCGCTCAGGAAAAAACCGCGCAGGTGCTCGAAATTCACCTGCAGGTGGGGCGCACGGGAGCAGTGACGCCCGTCGCGATCCTGAGTCCCGTGCAACTCGCAGGAACGACCGTGACGCGCGCCACGCTCCACAACCAAGATGAGATCGAGCGCCTCGATGTGCGCATCGGCGACACGGTGATCGTCCGCAAGGCGGGCGACATCATTCCGGAAGTGATGGAAGTGATGACTCAGCTTCGCCCCGAGGGCGCGAAAGCGTTTACGTTCCCCAGGCACTGTCCCATCTGCAACACCGTGCTCGTGCGCGAAGAGGAGGAAGTCGCCTTCCGGTGTCCGAATGCGGAATGCCCCGCACGCAAGCAGGAAGGCATCGAGCACTTCGCCTCGCGCTATGCGTTCAACATCGAGGGCTTTGGAAAAGAAACGGTGCAAGTATTGCTCGAACGCGGCTTGATTCAGGATGTCGGGGATCTGTTCGCACTGACGGCGGAAGACTTGATGGCGCTCCCGCTCTTCAAGGAAAAGAAAACGGAAAACTTGCTGACGAATTTGGAAAAAGCCAAGCGCATCCCGCTCGACCGTTTTCTCTACGCACTCGGCATTCGGCACATCGGGAGAGAGACGGCGGACGTGCTCGCGCGCAAATTGCCATGGCTGGAACGCGAACATGAAGTGGAAATCCACGATGCGACCGGATCGCGTCAAACACTCTTCGGACCGGAATCGGTTACGGTGAAAGTGACGGGCATTGCGATCACGGACATTCTGAAGACGATCCAAGGAATCGGCGACGAAGAGCTGGCCTGCATCGACGGCATCGGCCCCGTCGTCGCGGAATCCCTGAAAGAATGGTTCGGCGATCCTGCGAATGAAAAAGTGCTGCACAAACTCGAACACAACGGCGTCATCTGCATTCGCCCCCAGAGCAGCGCTGCCCAGCAAGTCTTTGCCGGGAAAACCTTTGTGCTGACAGGGACTCTCCCCACGCTCAGCCGCGAAGAAGCCAAAGAGATGATCAAAGACCGCGGCGGAAAAGTCAGCGGGTCTGTCAGTAAAAAAACGGATTACCTGCTCCAAGGTTCAGATGCGGGCAGCAAAGCGGACGATGCGAAAAAACTCGGGGTGACGATTATTGACGAGGGGGAGTTTAAAAAAATGATCATCGCTGATCAAGAAACATCGGAAGATATCAAAGTGATCGAGGAACGAAAAAATGAAGGAACTTTTCCATTTTCAGAGATGCTCCCGAA
>CAYUWH010000047.1:0-8498 GCA_964448615.1 uncultured Candidatus Peribacteria bacterium | reverse complement strand
ACCACTCAGAAAACAATATGTCTGGAATTAGCTGAAACCTACTTAATTCTGACCAGAGATATCACCTTTATGTCTCACGTCATGATCTACAAGTCGCCCATTTCTAATGGAAGACTCTGTGGAGATGTCGCGCTCAGTTACTCCAAAGTATTTAATAGCAAGATGCATCATAATGTCGTTGGTGATTGCATCAGCAACTGCAATATTGCTGCCACACAACGCTTCAAGAGCCGTCACCGGCCTATCTGTCGTGATAGTAAAAACGACAGATAGACTATCGCGAATTTCAACATCAATGCCTTGAGGCGTTCGATGCTCAATCATGCTCGCAAGACCCTCTGTATGTGAACGTGTCTTTGTGTTTAATTTTCCTTCTACAGATGTGGCACCCACATCAAAAAAAACATTTGG
This sequence comes from uncultured Candidatus Peribacteria bacterium, assembly GCA_964448615.1. Classification (GTDB taxonomy): domain Bacteria; phylum Patescibacteriota; class Gracilibacteria; order Peribacterales; family Peribacteraceae; genus CAYUWH01. Next base: position 8,087 of record CAYUWH010000047.1, on the reverse strand, counting down.
CAGTATTTGCTCAATAACGATGCGCTGAATTTCCAGGCGAATCAGACCTTGGCTCATTGCGAGAGTGGTTGCAATATCTCTTGCATTAAGGAACTCTCCGATCACCAAATCCATATCTAACTCGATCGTGTGTTGCGTTGAAATGTTATTATCCCAGCTGAGATTCGAATGATAAGAATAACGCATAGTATCATTATACTATAATTTCATTGCAAAGCAATTTTATAGTAAATTAGCAATAAAGGCAAAAATACCATCGACTTTCTTTATTTCTCCCAATCAATTTTCCTTTTCTCAACCCCTCAAATCTGATAATCATCCTCTAAAGGCGCTTCCTTGAAGACATCGAAGAGTTTTTCCAAGGAAATACCCAGCACTCTCGCAACATTCACATACATCTCAATACTCCCCGCAGAAGTGCCGCATTCAAGTTGAGAAAGATAGCCCAAGGAAATTCGCGCTTCCTTCTCCACATCCTTTAATGTGAGCCCCTTCTCTTTTCGCGCTTCTCGAATGAGAGAACCCATGATCTCTGACTTGGTTTGTGCTTTTCGCTCTTTCTTTGCCTCCAAAAGGGCCGGACCCATGGAAATGCCTTCGAATAGCTCGTGCATCCGCATGCCGAGTCCTGACGCGATCTTCGCAATCGTTTCACAAGATGCCGTATTTTTTCCAAGTTCAATCTGAGAAATAAATGCCAATGAAACCCCCGTTCTTTCACTGAGTTCTCGTAAGGTAAGCAATAACTGCGTTCTGATCGCACGAATTTTTCCACCGACCGCACGTGCAATCTCTTCCTTGGAAATAGGAAGAACATCCCCTGTGTCTAAAGATTTGTCTGGAGTCATAGAAAATTATAATAAAAGTAAATACAAATATGTCAAACAAGGATGAACGAACATCTCACGCAAAACAGCTCTCCTCGGAAGCCATTTTTGAATAATTCAACCTATATCCGAATTTTAGCAATCACAATCACTGACCCATCTATGACTCATGCTGCTAGCATCCGCCCCTTTGGCTTTTTTCTCTCGAACCCATCGGCAAATTTTGCACAGCGTCTTCGTCGCCGTGTGCGCGCTCGTCACTGTAAGCGTTCTGTACACCGTCACCGTGGGACAAGCATTCTGGGACACCATTCCGGAATTGCATCTGCAAGCTCTGGAGGAAGAGCAAAGCATTCGTATCATGGATCGGCTGGGAAATGAGCTGTATCACATGTACGCGGATCGCGATCAAGTGAACGTGGAATTGGATGCCATCCCGCCGCTCGTGCGCCAGGCTTTCATCAGCATCGAAGACGAACGGTTTTTCACGCGCTCCTGCTTTGATGCCCGGGCGATCGCGCGCGCGGCGTACTCCACCTGGATTCTCGGTGACATTCAGGGAGGCTCGACCATCACGCAACAGCTGATTCGCAACGCCTTTCTCACTCCGGAAAAAACGCTCACGCGCAAACTCAAAGAATTGGTGCTTGCCTGCCAACTTGAAGAGAAACTTTCCAAAGAGGAAATTCTCACGCACTACCTCAACACCGTACCATTGGGCGGACCGGTGTACGGCGTGCGGCAAGCGGCCAAACGCTATTTCGGGTTACCGATCGAAAAAATTTCGCTCGCGCAGGCGGCCGTTCTCGCGGCGCTCCCGCAACGGCCGAGCTACTTTGATCCATACGGATCGCATCGGTTTGTGGGGTTGCCACAGGGAAAATGGGAAGATCTGATGACGGGAACCGGCACGGTGAAATCCATACGAAGCGACATCTCGCCGGGGCTGATCGGACGCATGGTGCTGCAACGAGACGGCACGATCCTGCGCGTTCCCGGCCGCAGCGACAGCGTGCTCGCGGCTATGCAACGATTGGGGTACATCACGGAAGCCGACCGCCTCGATGCGCAAAAGCGCTTGGACACGATCACCTTCGCGCCGCCGCAGAATATTCCGGACCCGTCGCATTTCGTCATGCTGATCCGCAAGAAAACCGCGCAACTGATCGCCCAGAGCGAACAGGCGGATTCCTGGAAGAAAGCGGGGCTCACCGTGCGCACCACGCTCGATCCGCGTCTGCAACGCATCGCCGAGCAAACGTTGGCCGACCGCTTTCCGGCACTGAGCGAGGCCTCGGGCGCACGCGATGCCGCGATGGTGGTGCTGGACCGCGAGACGCGGGAAGTGCTGGCGTATGTGGGCAACGTTTCCTGGGGAGGGAACACCGGAAGCATGTTCGTGGATATGGCGCAACGCCCACGACAACCCGGCTCAAGCTTCAAACCGCTTGTCTATGCCACGCTGCTCGGGCAAGGGCTCTACACGAGTGAATCGATCATCGAAGACACGCCGTTGCACATCGGCGCCATTACGCCGAAAAATTTTGAAGGTGGATTTCTCGGTCGCATTCCGATCAAGAAAGCCCTCGCCACGTCGCGGAACATTCCCGCGATCCGTGCCTTGTATGAAGCGGGAGGAGAAGATCCCATTCTTTCCCTCGCGGCGGCGGCAGGCGCCCCCACTCCGCTCGTGAAGCGCGAGGCAAAGCGCGCCGAAGGTTCGTACTGGTACTCGTACGGTTGGCCGCTCGCGATCGGCGCCATCGAAGTGCCGCTGCTCGAAATGGTGCAGGCCTATGGCACCATCGCGGATAACGGCATCTTCAAGCCGATGACAACCATCAATTCGATCACGGATGCGAAGGGAAATGTCGTGTACGCGCCGCCGCCCGTTCCGCCGCTCATCGCCATCACGCCGAGCGCCGCTCATCAAGTCAGCACCATTCTCAGCGATGCAAGCCTGCGCCCCGAAGGCTGGAACCACGCCATCGATCTGCCAAAGGATTTCACGGCAGGATTAAAAACGGGCACCAGCAATCTCTGCTTCGTGCGCACGTTTTACGGCAATTGTCTTTCGTACGGCATCAATAATGTCTGGACACTCGGCTTCACGGATAACCTGGTGGTCGGCGTCTGGGTTGGCAACGCCGATAACACCGCGATGCAATCGAAAGCGGACGGCCTCACGGTCGCGGCCCCGCTCTGGAGCGCCTTTGTGAAAAATGTCCGTGCGCAGAAGGGCGCTACGGCGTCGCTCTGATCCCTCCGGAACTCGTTGCGGGTTTTTTTGGATCCGCGTTGACCAGATTAAACGTCTCAATGCCCGTGATGCACGCTTCCGCGATGCGCTCGTATCCCGCTTCCATCGCGGAACACGTAAGGACAAACAGCTTATCGGGATCCGCGGGCGCATGAACTGCCGAAAAGCGGGAGATCACGACTTGATCGCCGGCCCCGGAAGCAATCAGAAGATCCGCCGTCGGTCCGTAGAGCGAGGAAAATGTGCGCTCTTTCAGGAGTGTGTATTCACCCAAGCTGCGCTTCAAACGTTGCTTCAACCAGGAAAGAGGGGCCTCCTTCGAAGAGCTACTCAAGATGCTCCCCGAAAGGCTGACGACCTGCACCACGAATTCACCGTCCACCGGCGCTGCCGCATCGTCCATCCAGGCACCCGGCTCACGGAAAAGAGCGAGTTCCAATGGCTTGTCGCCGCTGGGTTCCTTGGCGACCGTGGTTTGCAAAATCTTCCACTCGTTCGGAATCAGGATGCTGAAATGATACTGCGCATTGTCGGCCAACGTATGCTTCCATGCTTTGTACTTGGCATCCAACACATCGCTTGGCGGCGTCTTGACCGGAAACGCATGCGGTGCGCAGCCCGTGAGGAGAAGAAAGCTGAGAAGGAGGAAAATTTTCTGCATAGGACGTGGATGAAGCATAGCGAAGCAAGGATACCGTTGTCTTCCTATAAATGATCGTCGACGCGGATCGAACCGATGTACACGGCCTTTCCGTCTTCCCAGCCCAGTTTCTGCAATGCCTTAATGACGCCCGTTCTCTCCATGACATCACGGAAGCGCTCAAGGGCACCGCGGCTGGTCAGGTCCGTCATCTTCGTAAATTGCTCAATGCGCTTCCCGCGCACGATCAGCGCATCATCTTCTTCGCGCTTCTCGATGCGATACGCCCCCATGCGCAAATCGTCATCGTGTGGACGCAGCACGGGAATAACGTTTGCCTGCTGCAATTCTTGTTCCTGCGTATCATGCTCACGCTTGGTCCGTTCTTCCAAGACAATCGGCAAGAGTGCGCGCAGTAACTCTTGAATTCCTTGCTTGGTCGCGCCGGAAATCGCCATGAACACCGGAATGCCAAGCTTCTTCAGTGCATCCTGCAACCACTCGAGACGATCGGGAATCAAATCTGCTTTATTGAGAATCACAAGTTCACGCTTAGCGGAAAGAGTAGGGGAGTACGCCGCAAGCTCTTTGCGAATGGCGTGATAATCCTTCTCGAGAATCTTCGGATCCAACTCGCTGTCGAGTCCGAGCGCATGGCTGATATCCAACACGTGCAACAGCACGCCGCAGCGCTCAATATGCTTGAGGAAACGGTCACCGAGTCCTTTTCCTTCACTCGCGCCTTCGATGAGCCCCGGCAAGTCCGAGACGACGAAACTGCGTTCATCGACCGTCACGACGCCAAGATTCGGAATGAGAGTCGTAAACGGATACGCCGCGATTTTCGGACGGGCCGCGGAAATCACGGAGATCAACGTGGATTTTCCTACGCTCGGATAGCCGATGATTCCGACATCCGCGACAAGCTTGAGTTCGAGTTGAATATCTTTGTGTTCGCCCGGTTCGCCAAGTTCGGCGAAGTCCGGATGTTGACGGGTGGAAGAGACGAAGTGCGAATTTCCATAACCGCCGCGCCCGCCGCGCGCAACCACGATGCGATCGCCATGATGCGCCAGGTCCGCGATCAGCGTTTTCTCTTTCACACCCTCCTCGGAGGGCAATTCCCACACGTACGTTCCCGGCGGCACCAGCAACACGCGATCTTCGGCCGCTCTGCCCGCCTTGTTTTTCCCGGAACCGAAGCGTCCTTTTTCCGCTTCGAAGCGCTTGCGCGAGGAGAAGTTGCTGAGCGTGTCCGTATTTTCATCGGCCATGAGAATAATATCGCCGCCCTTGCCGCCGTTCCCTCCGTCGGGCCCACCCATCGGCACGAACTTTTCGCGACGCCAGCTGACACATCCGCGTCCGCCGTCGCCGCCCGTAACCTCAATGATTGCCTCATCTAAAAACATAGGATTCGAAATTAATAATGAATAATTGAAAATTAGGATGATAAGGAAGCTCTTGAGGTTTTGATAATAGCAGTTAGTAAGGCAATAAGCTCTTTGGCATCAATACTCACTGTACCCAATTCTTTCTTCGCTGTTTTTGCATACCCACTCTCTTGAATAAGAGAAATCCAATAGAAGGACTCATTTGCCTCTTTAAGAGCAATTGTAAGTTTATGGATAAAATCCTTACGAGAAGATGCACTTAATGCCTCTATAACATTTGCTCCTATACTTGTCCCACTACGAATAAGCTGTTTTGAGAGAATAAACTCTTTATCTTGCTCCATAAGCATTTTACAGCATTTGACAATACGCAAGGCAAACACTCTGGATTTATCACGAATAGGATTTGAACGAACTTCCATGGAGCTATCATAGCTTGCAATTTGCTACTTTCATATTAAAAACACATATTGACTTTTAGATTTAGCACTCTAAAATGTCGAGTGCTAATTGAGTGTTAATTTTAAATTTTCAATTATTAATTTTTAATTTTATTTTTATGTCAAAGATTATCGGAATTGACCTAGGAACAACGAATTCCTGTGTTGCGGTCATCGAAGGCGGTGAGCCGGTCGTGGTCCCGAATGCGGAAGGAAACCGCACTACGCCCTCCGTTGTCGCCTTTAAGGATAGCGAAGTCCTGGTCGGCGTCGCCGCAAAGCGTCAGGCTGTCACCAACCCCACGAATACCATCTTTTCCGCGAAGCGTTTCATCGGACATCGTTATGAGGAAGTAAAAAACGAGGCGGGCAACATGCCGTACACCGTGAAAGCAGGCAAAGAGGGGAGGGCGGTCATTGTGGCAAGCGGACAAGAGATGCTCCCGCAGGAAGTGAGTGCGAAAGTGTTACAGAAATTGAAAAAAGACGCGGAGGCGTTTTTGGGCACGACGGTCAGCAAGGCCGTGATCACGGTGCCCGCATACTTCGATGACTCGCAGCGCCAAGCCACGAAAGAAGCAGGACAGATCGCGGGACTCGAAGTCGTGCGCATCATCAACGAACCCACTGCCGCGGCCCTCGCGTACGGACTCGACAAAGGAAAGAATGAAAAAATCGTCGTGTACGATCTCGGAGGCGGCACGTTCGACGTGTCCGTGTTGGAACTCGGGGACGGCGTGTTCGAAGTGGTCGCCACGAACGGCGACACGCACTTGGGCGGAGACGATTTTGACCAGGTGATCGTCGAGTGGCTGCTTGCGGAATTCAAGAAAGACAACGGTGTCGATCTCGCAAAAGACAAGATTGCGATTCAGCGCCTGAAGGAAGCCGCGGAAAAAGCGAAGATCGAACTGTCTTCCGCGACTGAAACGGAAATCAATTTGCCCTTCATTACCGCTGATGCGACGGGTCCGAAACATCTGCTCCTGAAATTGTCGCGCGCGAAGATGGAATCGCTCGTCGCTTCGCTCATCGAGAAAACTGTCGAGCCATGTTTGAAAGCGCTCAAAGATGCGAAAATGACGAAGAGCGATATTCACGAAGTGGTGCTCGTCGGCGGTATGACGCGCATGCCCGCCGTCGTCGCAAAGGTGAAGGAACTGTTCGGCAAAGAGCCGCACAAAGGCGTGAACCCGGATGAAGTCGTCGCGATCGGCGCGGCCGTACAGGCCGGCGTGCTCGGCGGAGACATCGATAAAGACATCGTCCTGGTTGACGTGACGCCGTTGTCACTCAGTATCGAAACAATGGGCGGAGTCGCCACGCGCATGATCGAGCGCAATACGAAAATCCCAACGTCGAAGAGCCAGATTTTCTCCACTGCCGCGGACAACCAGCCTTCCGTGGAGATTCACATCGTCCAAGGGGAGCGTGAGATGGCGAAGGACAACAAGTCCCTCGGTCGCTTCATTCTTGATGGCATTCCGCCATCCCCGCGCGGCATGCCGCAGATCGAAGTGTCGCTCGATATCGATAGCAACGGTATCTTGAACGTGACGGCGATGGATAAGGGAACGAACAAGAAGCAGCACATCACGATTCAGGGTTCGACAGGTCTTTCAAAAGAAGAAATCGAGCAGATGAAGAAAGACGCCGAACTGCACGCGGAGGAAGATAAGAAAAAGCGTGAGCTCGTCGATGCACGCAACCAAGCCGATGCGATGATCTTCAATCTTGAGAAACAACTCCGTGAGCATGATGCGAAGATCAAAGATGAGACCAAGAAAACCGTGAACGAAGGCATTACTGCGTTGAAAGAATTATTGAAGAAAGAAGATGCAACGGCCGAGCAGATCAACAAAGAAACCGAATCGCTCGCCGAGAAGGCGCAGGAGATCGGGAAGTTGATCTATGAGGCCGCGAATAAGGAAAACTCTGAGAAGAAGGAAGATACGGGAAATGCAAAAGTCGTTGATGCAGAGGTGGTGGATGAGAAGGATGCAAAGAAAGAGGGGGAGGAAAAGTAAAGCATAATCGTGCGAATACTATGCAGCGGAGCTTACGTAAGCTCCGCTGCTTCTTCGTTCCATTCAAAAATATGCCTTACAACTTCTTCCCTATATACTCCGCCAACTCCACGATACGGTTGCTGTACCCCCACTCATTGTCGTACCAACCCAAAATCTTCGCATGATGCTTTCCCATACACAGCGTCAGTCCTGAATCGAGAATACAACTCGCGGGATCTCCGACGATGTCATGCGAGACGATCGGGCGATCTTCATAGCGCAAAATTCCTTTCAGCGGACCGTTGGCTGCTGCTTTTTCAAACGCCTTGTTGATGGCTTCAACAGTGACCTCCTTCTCCGTGACTACCGTCACGTCGTTCAAGCTTCCCGTCGGAGTAGGGACGCGGACGGCGGAGCCATTCATTTTTCCATCAACCTCGGGGACAACAAGACCGATTGCCTTGGCCGCACCCGTGCTCGTCGGGACGATGTTGACGGCGGCAGCGCGTGCACGGCG
>CAYUWH010000046.1:0-8512 GCA_964448615.1 uncultured Candidatus Peribacteria bacterium | reverse complement strand
CCCGGCAGGATTTGAACCTACGACCCCCAGCTCCGCAAGCTGATGCTCTATCCAGACTGAGCTACGGGCGCAAAACACTCATGCTCCAAAGAACGCTCTCCGGAGCCCGAAAAAGGTACCATTGCTCTCTCAGAAGCACAATGGATGAAATGAAGGTGCAATAGGACAACTTTATTTGACAATACTGTCTAAAATTTGAATAATACACCGATCTTCGCACGTGCGAGGAGTCTTTCACACCATCAGGCTACAAACGGGAGGTGAGGAATGTTCCTTCACAGCAATCACTATGAGGCGCTCAAGCGCCCCGGGGTGATCGGTCTCGCGACCGATACTTGGTACCGGTACTTCGGCAATCACGATACCGTAGATCATCTGCGCGGTACGATGGCCCACCAGATGCTGTTCGCAGCCTGGGAGAAGGGCTATCGCTTCGCCGTTGTCGACGGTGGCAGTAGCGTCGAATTCGTGAGCAAGATCCAAGAGAAGGGGATCCAGGTTTTCCCGCAGGTCCAGCGTGGCATGAGTGCGGGGAGACAGCAGGGGTATCAGCACTTGCACGAGATGGGCGGTATCGAGCTGTTCGTCCGCATCGAAGCCGAGAAGGTGTCGTTCGTCCGCGATGACTGCGTGGCCATCGCGGGGCAGCCCATCCTCAGGGGCACTGCGGATCTCGTCGTGCCCGCTCGATCAGCAGAGGGCTGGGCATCGCTCCCGCCCGATCAGGCGGATTCCGAACACGCCGCGAATGCCGAGTGCTGCGCGATGCTGCGGCAGTGGGGGCTCCTGAAGCCCGCGGATCCGGACCTCGATCTGTTCTTCGGCCCCCGGCTCTTTAATCGGAAGGCCCACCCGCTGTTCATGCAGAAGCATGAGTGGATGCGTTCGACGAGCATCGACTGGCATGCATTGGTGCAGCCGGGCCAGTACGTCGATGCGCTCTTCTATCCCGTCGCCTACGCGCTCAAGCAGGGGCTTCGGGTCCAGAGTGTGCCGGTTCCGTACTTGCATCCGCCCGAGCAGACTGCCTACGAGATGGGGAAGGTCGACTTCCAGCACAAGCGTGACCAGCAGCGCAGCAGTATTGTCGCTGGCTTCCGGGCGCTCGGGGAACTCTGGGGATATGTCCCCACCGATCGCGTCCGCCTTCGTCTCATGGCCTGATGTTCAGTAGCTTCCCCGTTCCGCCATGCGGAGCGGGGATTTTTTGTACAAATTATGTATTCACTTTCCCATAATCAAGTTCTCCACCTGTTTTATTGTCTGCTTCAACTTTCCTTCTTTGTTCAACACCTGATACGTGCACTGCTTCGCGTACTGCAATTCCGTTTCCATACTCTTCAATCTTCGTTGTAATTCCTCATCGCTCATCGGAGCACGCTTCTGAATGTGATCGATGATCTGCTCTTTATGTTCGGGAAGAATGAAAATTGATTCCATCCGATACGGCGCACTCGCTCCAAAAAAGCGCGTGTCTTTCTGAATACTTTCAAATCCCTGTGCATCGATCTCGCGGACGACCGTTTTTCCTTGTTCCATCGGCGGGATGATTTCGTCGATCATGGTTCCGTAGCGCGCGCCGCCGTGCACGATCGCCCATTCCAAGAGTTTCTGATTTGCCAGAAGTTCATCAAACTGCGCATCGGTTACGAAATGATAGAGCTCATCGCCTTCGCCCTCTCGGCGTGCCCGGGTCGTTGCAGAACGCGGAAAATGGAGCTCTTGATGCTTTTTGCGAAGCTGCTTCAAAATCACGCTTTTGCCGACTCCGCTCGGGCCGATAAGCAGGACCAATTTACCCTGTGCCAGAGCGAAGGGCTTACCTGTCGAAGGGCTGGAAGGCGTTCCCATAGGGGGATGGTACCGTTTTAGGGCAGGGGAATGAAGGGATTTCCTTGGCCCAACCCCTTGCTAAAATATGAGTTTTCCGCTATACTGAGAGGATTTGCTCATTTACAGATTCGCCTACCACAAGCAGGGAGAAGCGAGGGCCGGGATAGCGCTGCGGCCTTCTCTCCTCCCTGCTACCGGCGATTGACCATCGCCACTAGCTCCCTCCGGTGAGGGACACAAACACACCAACACAAACACTTGCTACCTCCAGCATATAGGAGGGCCGCCCGTGCATGCGGGAGACAAACACAAAAACACGAGCGATGCGCTCGAACAACGCATCACCCGTGGTAGGGAGTCGCAGCTCGTCACTGCTCACTCCCCGTACAGATGGTTACATCTGTGCGGGGTTTTTTTTGAATGCTATTTTTTCTTCTCGCCATCTTCCTCTTCATGCTCATCCATCAATTTTTTCCCCACGATCGAGCCGATCGCGCCGCCAATAATTAATCCCACGATCACCTTTTGGGCGATGCGTTGCTTCTTCTCTTTCTTTTTCCGAAATGGCCACATAGAGAGGCAGGGGAGAGAGACCTTATCCTAAGGTTGTATACAGAAATTGTCCAGCGGGAAGGCGGCGCAGGTAAGGAACGTCAGGCAGGTAAGGCAGGTTGAAAAAATACCTTCCTTACATCCCTTACCTTCCATACCTCCAATACCTACCTTACTGTTCCCAATTAATCTCGGGATATTCCCGCAAGTGTTCCAGAATTACATCTTCGATCTCCCGCAATTTTTCCGGAGACCGTGCTTCAATGCAGATCGAAATGCTCGGCGAGGTGTTGCTCTGACGGATGCCTGCCCATGCACCATCACCGAATTCGATGCGCACGCCGTCAAGGGTTTGCACGGGATACTGTTGCGAAAAGTGTGCGTGCGTGCGGCCGATCACGGCTGCCTTATGATCATCGTGTACAGTTGGCCGTCGTTCGGGTGCCTGATGCACGAGGGGAAACGCTTCGAAGAGCGAAGAGAGTGGCGCATTACGTTCCTGCATGATCGCGAGCACGCGCAGCGCCGCGACGAGTGCATCATCAAAGCCGAAGTAATCTTCTGCGCAGAAGAAATGTCCCGATTGCTCTCCTCCTAACAACGAGTCGTTCTCGAGCATCGCGTGTTCCACGAACGAGTGTCCCACTTTGCAAAGCACGGGCTTGCCGCCCCAGGCTTCAATCTCGCTCGAAAGAATCCCGGAATTACTGACGGTAAACACCACGGGTGCACCAGGAAAACGCGAGAGGTGATCCTGCGCGAGCAGCAGCAGGATTTCGTCAGCCGAACGAATGATGCCGCGTTCGTCCACGAGCCCCAGGCGATCACCATCGCCATCAAAGGCGAGTCCTGCACGCAGGCCACTTTCAGTCACGGCGCGCTGAAGATCTCGCAACGTATCGTGCTTGCTAGGGTCTGCTGCGTGATTGGGGAATGTGCCATCGGGTTCGGTGAAGAGTTCTTGGACTTCAGCACCCACCGCTCGCAATGCCGCGCAGTAGGCGGGTCCGGCGACACCATTGCCACCGTCGACCGCGATGTCCAATCCTTCCCCCGCTCCTTCAAAGAGCGATGCCACGTATTCAATGTAGGCGGGGAGTGCATCGTACGATTCTTCTTCTCCTTCGCCACTCAGCAAATTTCCTGCTTCGATTCTCCGGCGCAAATGCTGCAGATCTTCTCCGGCATATGCATGTGCTTCACGCAGCGTGAGTTTGAGTCCGTTATCCGGTGCAGGGTTGTGGCTTGCTGTCACTTGTACTCCGCCATCAAAATCCCGCGTGCACACTGTGAAATAATTCACAGGGCTCGGTGTCTGTCCGATATCCACCACCCGGCAGCCTGCCGCCAGTAATCCCCGGATCACTTCACCCTGCAGCTGCGGCCCGTGCGTGCGCGCATCACGTCCACAGCATACGAGTGGGTGATCGATTTCATACCGCTCGCGCAGCTCGGTCCCAAAAGCGTGGCCGATCAGGTAGCAAGCTTCGGGCGTAAGTTGCAGGTGGGCCTTGCCGCGAATGTCGTAGGCGCGGAAGATTTTGGGATCGATGGGAGTGTGCATGCTGAAATGATAACGCGCCTCTGCCATAATGTCATCGTGACCCTCCTTGGTAATTGAAAATTGAGAATTTAAAATTGAAAATTAATTTTCAATTATTAATTATTAATTTTACATTACTGCAGTAGTTGCAGCACCAACACCGTGATCACGTATGACGTCAGAATAATCAGCAATCCCAGCAACACGCGTCCGATCAATGCCTTGGCTTTGCCGAACTCTTCCTCGTTGCCCTTTGTCACGATCGTGCGGACGCCGGCGTAGATGATCACGGCCACGCCCGCCAGGGCCATGAAGCCGAGCATAATTTGGACGATGTGAAGAATGCGCGCAATGATCGGTCCGGCCGTGATTGGTCCGGTTGCGAATTGCACGGTGCTGGTGAGTCCGAGTGAGAGCTGGATTGCATTGGCGGAAGTCAGCAAAATCAGGCCGGTGACCACCCCGATGATCGATTTGCGGATTTCGGCTGGCCCGTCCTCTTTGCCAAAGCTGCCGACCATCTTAATGGCGGTGGCGATGATCAGGATGATACTGATGATCACCACAAGTTCCAGTGCCCAGTTGATAATGCCTACGAATTCCGTATTCAAAATCGTGACGGAAACTTGCGGATTTTGCAGCGCCGTTGCGGGTCCCTGTGGGCCCAGATACAGCGCGTACACCAGTCGTTGGCTCAGATAACCAAGGAAGATCGCTACGACGGCCGTCATGATTTCGCGCCGGGCGATCGAGAGTTTGTCGTCGGCCTGGCTGTTGATCAATTTGAGACCGGCTTTCACAATGATGTATGTCGTCGTGATGCCGGCAAGGATCATGATGCGCTCGGCAAGGAAGATGGCAAGACTGTTGAATAAATTCCCGCCCGTTCCGCCTGCGCCGAACCATGGTTGCAGGCCGTTGCCGACCGTCATGATTTCGTCTTCCAAATTCACCTGCGCGAGAGTATGCGCGGGAAGCGCCAGTGCCGCGAAGATGCCGGTGAAGAGGGCAAGAATGCGTGTCATACGCTGAGGACAAACGTGATAATCGAATAGCAACAGAACACCACGACCAATCCCACGACCGATCCGTAGAACACTTTCTTTGCCCGATCTTTCAGTCCTTCGTCCGTCGAAAATACGAGCATGACGCCCGCGACGATGAATGACAGGACCACGAGGAAGCCAAATACTTCGAGCAGTAGATTGGCGAGTGCTTTGCCTTGTTCTCCGAGCAAGCCGGCATCGTTCTGTGTCACGCTGCTGACGATCGTCGAGGCGAGTAATACGACTGCGACGCCGATCAAGCCATGGAAGAAGCGCGTGCGCTGCTTCTCTACTTCCGACTCCTGTCCATTCAAGACCATTAAGCGGATGCCCTGGAAGGCGATGAACACCATGACGATCGTGCCCATCAGCCATCTCATGTATGTGATGATGAGGGCGAAGATCGTCCAGATCGGCCCGCCCGTATCGGAATTGATCAGCGTTCTGCTGGCTGAACTACCGACGCCGAGTGCCACCAGGGATGCGACGCTGATGAAGACCGCGCCGGTCACGGCGTAGCCGTAGGCTTGTTTTGTTTCCGTTACTGTACTTTCCTGATCGCTTTCGAGAATCAGACGCAGTGCGTAGTAGACGAAAAAGAAAAGCATGATGCCCGCGATTGCGATGCGTAATTCAGGCAGCAGCTCATACCCGATAAATGCACTGGCGCCACTGGCGCCGCCGGTGCCGCACGGGATAATCGAGCCCAAAGGGCAGGGGGCAATCTGCGCGAGGGCGATGCCGGGGAGGAAAGCGCTCAGGAAGGAGAGCAGACGGAGAAAGCGCATAAATCACATTATGATACCATAAAACGCCTTCAAATGCCATAATCCTGGGCACTATCGCGTGTTTCTGCTATGCTCCGGCTTGCACTTCCTCCACTCTATGTTCGAATATTCTTCAAATCGCGCCCCGCTCGTCATGAGTTCCTCTACGGAAAGCCAGGTTTATGGCCTTTTAGCCATTGCTATGGCTCTTTCTGTTATCGGAATCTATGCAGGCATCGTCTTTGCGCCGGTGTTATTGCTGTCGGGATTGCAGATTTTCTTCCTCATTGCCGAATTAGGCCTGATTTTTACAGCCAGTTTTTGGGTCGGGCGGTCTCCGTTGAATTATCTTCTGTTTGGCCTGTTTCCCCTGTTATCCGGCCTGACCTTTGCTCCGTATGCTCTGTGGCTGCTTGCGGGTTATGTGGACGGTGGGGCCATCCTTCTCAATGCAACCGTTTCCACGGTCTTTATGACGCTGGCAGCGGCAGTCTTCTCCAGGATGAGTGGCGTGAATACCGCTTCGTGGTTGAGGCCGCTTTTTCTGGCCTTAATCGGCTTCATCGTCTTGGGATTGCTCCAATTGTTCGTTCCTGCGCTCCAAACTCGTATTTTTGAATTGTATTTCTCGGGCGCCGGCATCGTCCTGTTTGCCCTCTTTTTAACGTTCGATCTTCAGCGTGTCTCCCAGATGAGCCGAACCGGGGCCAATCCCTTTATGCTCGCGCTCCAGCTTTATCTTGATATCTTCAACCTCTTCCTTATGGTTTTGCGCTTTATGACGGCCCTTTCGGGGGAAAGGCGATAACCAAAAATGCCTTTACTTCTCTCATTCTAGCCATTACTCTGCGTTCCTATGTCAAAGCGTCCTACACCCAAGAAGAAGAGAGCGAAGCGCGCAACGCGCCTGCAGCATTCTGCATACCTCACACAAGAAGTCGAGCGCCTCACCGGGCTGCAGCAGTCGCCGTATGGCAAGCCTGCAGAGCCCAAGAACAAGGGTGACAAAGCGCTGAAGGGCATCACACGCATCAAGGCATAAGCCGCCTTGATTGCAACATCATTGCTTTTCATACGTCATCATCGGTAGGATGAACGGTTAGACGGGTTTTCACGTTCGATCCTTCACTTCGGAGTGAACCACATGATCCAGCTTTCTCTCGCAGTCACGCTGCTGCTTCCGTATTTCCTGCTGACATCCGGCGGTGCCGGGGCGGTGCTCAGCGGCTGTCTGGCGGCGGATTTCGGTCTTCTGGCTGTCCTGCCGCGCTGGATACAGCGCGAACAGAATGCGGGCTGCCGATCCAATCTCCAGAACGCCGGTCTCTGCCTGAAGCTTGCGGCCATTCCGCTCCTGGCAGGCCTGCTGCTCGTGCTGGCCGTGCTCTGAATAAACCCGCAGGGGGCTGGCGAAATGCCAGCCCCCGTACTACACTTGGGGCCGTCCCCACCCCCCTCTCATGGCTCGCCGCCGCCACCTCTCACGTATCGCCGTCATGCAAGCGCTCTTTGAACGTGAAACCCGGCCGGGTATCGATATGACGGCATCCCTGCAGCGTAATGGGCAGGAATTGGGCGAATTGGATATGGAGTTTGCCGAAGTACTCTTGAACGGTATTTTAGAAAAAGAGGACGATTTAAAGGCGGCTATTCAAGAACACGCCCCAGGCTGGTCGCTCGACCGTATGGATCCCGTCTCGCGCTGCATCCTCTTTGTGGGTGCGTATGAATTGATCTACGGGAAGGATGCGCCTCCCGCCGTGGTCATGAACGAAGCTATTGAGATCGCGAAAGAATACGGGACCGAAGAGAGCGGCAAGTTCGTGAATGGGGTGCTGAATGCGATGGTGAAGAAGTAGGTAAGGCAGGTATTGAAGGTAAGGAAAGTAAGGCAGGTCTTTTTTTTGCCTCCTTGTCCTGCCTGACCTGCCTGACGTCCCTTACCTGCTTCGCCTTTCTTCTCTATAATTCCCTTGTGCCCTCTGCATCGTTCACCCTTCTCGAGAAGAATATCGGCTTCACGTTCCGCAATAAGGATCTGCTGGCGCAAGCCCTGACCCATCGCTCTGCCGTGCGCGAAACCAAGCGTCATGGCCACAACGAACGTCTCGAATTTTTGGGAGATGCAGTGCTGGAATTAGCAGCGACGGAGTACTTATATCATCTCTCAGAAAAGCCGGAAGGAGAGCTGACGAACTGGCGCTCAGCGCTCGTGCAGCGCGATCACCTGGCAGCCGTAGCCAAAGATATCAAGCTTGGCGATTACCTGCTCCTCAGCCGCGGGGAAGAAGCCAGCAATGGCCGCGAGCGCCCTTCGACCATGGCGAATGCGCTCGAAGCATTGATCGGCGCGATTTATTTGGATAGGGGATTCGAGGCCGCCAAAGAGTTCTGCATGAACTTCATTCTCCAGCGTCTCAAGGGACTCTTGGCTCAGGGCAAAGATCGTGATGAGAAGAGCGTGTTCCAGGAGCGCGCCCAAGAAAAGCATGGCATCACGCCGCACTACGAAACCATCGATGCCGTGGGTCCGGATCACGAGAAATTCTTCACCTGTGCGGTGTTCATCGGCGAGGAAAAAGTGGCGGTCGGCACCGGCAATTCCAAGCAGAAAGCCGAGCAATCCGCCGCCAAGGCCGCCTTGATCGCCAAGGGGTGGAAATAATCCCGCCATTGGATCACCATCTGTAGAGACGCCCATCTTAGGCGTCTCCCTAACAACAAAATTCCGCATTACCCGTATCAACGTGGCAATACGTTATTTTTGAATA
>CAYUWH010000045.1:8298-9802 GCA_964448615.1 uncultured Candidatus Peribacteria bacterium | reverse complement strand
GGAAGCGCCTTCACATGTTCAAAAGCAGTGGAGCGCGCCTGCGATGCAAAACCCAAGTGCGCGACAGTATCATCCGCAGCAATATCTCGCACACATCCCGCAATCGCATGATTGGCTTTAATTTCTTCAAGAATGGAACGTACTTGCTGATTCTGGACATCAAAAAGATCATCTCCATTATCCAAATGAGGTAAAGAACACGCCAATTCAGCATCCGGATCATCTTCGGGAATCTCTAAATGAATATCCCCTCCAATGATGGCTGCTCGTTCCGCAAGCGTCTGAGGATCAATCGGACTGCCCATCGCATACACGAAGAGGCGCCGGGGCGACTGCATCCATTCCAAAACCATCTCCGGCGTGTACCATTCCAAAAACCCCCCCAGATCTCTCGCTCTTTTGTATGCAGGTTCCAATGCGCTTTCCTGCCCTTCCGCAGAGACTGCTTCCTCGTATTGCAACAATGCGTCCGCAAAGAGACGTGCTTGATGCAGTCCATTGTGACGCTCTCGGAAGAGAGGCTCATACGATTCATCTGCGATGACACCCTGCAAATTGCGAGCATGGGAAAACCGGATCACATTGCGATCAATCAACTCACGGAACATTTGCATTTGCCGTGCTAATTCTTGCTGTCGTGCTTCCCGCTCATTAGCAATACGCGCCATTTCTTGTCCTCCGGTCGCATCGGTGGTAAATAATCCCCCTCTTGGTCTGAGGCGTGGCCGGCTTGGAGGAGTTTCACTACTCATGAGAATGTGCTGCCACAAAGTAGAAATAAATGGGGCGCAAGCTTAGGGAAATTAGGCTCATTTTGTGAAATGGGCAAGTAATTTCTATCTATTCAAGCATAGACAACTCTCGCGCTTTGAGTGTTGCGCATCGCATTGTCCATCTCGGGAATATACTGAAGATATTCCATGAGCTGACTGACATACATTTCGATCGAAGGCGCTTCTCCAGCGAGAATCGTCGAAATAAGTATTCTGCCATGAATAACATTGAGCGTGACCGTTGTCAGCTCAGACGTAATAATGATCTTGGCAAGAAAGGAATCAATGACTTCTTCAATCAAATCAGCAAAGCGATCCCCATATTTCTGTTCAAGACGATGGATGACCGAATCAGACTGTGCATTGAGAACATCATAGATTCGTGTTTTCATTGCTTCACGCACCGCTTCTCGCTGACTGGCGAACAATCCATCCGTGATTTGATAATGACGCTCTGGTCGTGAGACATACTCCTCGTTTCGGCGCACACCGGGCACGGGCGTGTCATCAGCATTCCTTCCTGTATCTTCGCCAATGATTACTTCTTCCTGCAGAGACATAAAGTGCAAGTACGCTATCACACTCTACTGTTAATGAGTCTAGTGTCAAGGAATTTTTGCAATAGTCTCTGAGAAGTTTTGTCACAAATGCAAGCCAAAAATTCAGCCTTGCGTTTCTTCACCATTATCGTCTTCCATAACCATGTTCACACGTGTATTTCGTTGCTTATC
>CAYUWH010000045.1:0-8198 GCA_964448615.1 uncultured Candidatus Peribacteria bacterium | reverse complement strand
ACACTTGATTGCATCGGAACGATGTAGGGTTCATAGGATGTGAGATTCGGATCAATCGCCAACCGGTATTCGATGCTTTTTTTGGCCCATTCACGCTCCGCGGCCAGCCGTTCCATACATGCCGATTGTTCTGCAAAGGCACTGAGCAATGCATTACCGGGGAGTATGAACTGGCTGATCCCAATACGACCATACGTGGTATTGGAAAATCCGGGTGCTCGCGGAACGGTGTATTCCTTGATCTTAAGCTCCTCTAATACATCGCCAAAATACGGATGCGATCGCCGAGACTGCTCCTCATAAAACCATTTACGGAGATGATCGCGCATCTCATGTGCGGCTTCTTCGGCTTCGGTCACATTTTTGCGGAATGCATGCGCTTGGGGCACTTCAAACTCGGCAATGGTTTTCGCATGCCCTACACGAGCCGTGATGATGTCTTTCGGCTTATCTGCTTCGGAGCGGTTATAAATAGTCGCAATTTCCGGAGAAAGCACCAAATCTACCTTTTTTAATCCCGACCATTTCAACAGCTTTCTTGCCCCTTCGGAGTTCCCTTCCTCGTCCGGCGAAAAGACGACAATAAGCTTCATGCCTTTTGGAACATTCACGCGCTGTAGCAAATCCATCGCGACCATGGCACCGCCTTTCATGTCATAAGACCCTAATCCCTTTAAATATCCCCCATCACGTACGAGCTTGTTCCATTCCCATTTGTGCTCTTGCTGAGAATCGATATCTGCGGGAATGACCGTATCGATATGGGCATATACCATCACCGTGAACTCCGTCCCACTTCCTTTTTCCACAATTAAATTCCAGAGCTGCACATTGCGCTCGTGCTTTTCCGCAAAAAATGACGAATCGGGACAAAATTGCCTCAGACGCTCATCCGTATAATTTGCGGCTTCCACAGGAGAAAGAGGCATGGTGAAGACATCGCGCACGTTACTGCGCGGACCGGTATCTTCATGAATGATTTGTTGCTGATGTACCACAATCTCTTGCACGACGCGCGAATCGAACATTTGCCGTTCAATATAGCAATCATCGATATGCATGCTTCGCAGTTTTGCCTCGATGTATTCTAAAACGGCACGTTCATCCAGAAGCGGATCACGATCCAGGCGCCAAGAAGGAATGGCTACAAGCTCACTCAATATTTTGTGCTGCTCAGGGGAGAGTTGATCCATGACTAGACAGAGTACGTATCATTCTTTAAAAAGAAAGAATATCCTCATCCATTGCACTCCAGAAGAAGCCCTGCATCTTTTGTGCTTCCTTCTGTACAATCCGGGCTATGTTTGACCCCGTTGACCCCAAGCAATCATTTCCGGACCTAGAGCAAGGCATTCTTTCGTATTGGAAAGAGGAGCACGTGTTTCACCGGAGCATGGAACAACGCAAGGAGGGCGAGACGTTCAGCTTTTACGACGGCCCTCCGTTCGCGACGGGACTCCCCCACTACGGCCACCTGCTCGCCGGCACCATCAAAGACGTGATCCCCCGCTATCAGACCATGCAGGGAAAATTTGTGCAGCGTCGCTTCGGATGGGATTGTCATGGACTGCCAATCGAAAACTTGATCGAGAAAGAGCAGAACATCACGAACAAACGGGAGATCGAAGCAATCGGCGTCGCGAAGTTCAATGAGATGTGCCGCAACTCCGTGCAGCGCTACGTGAAGGAATGGAGAAATACAGTCGAGCGCTCGGGACGATGGGTGGACATGGATTGGGATTACCGCACGATGGACACGAGTTACATGGAAAGCATCTGGTGGGTGTTCAAACAATTGTGGGAGAAAAAATTGATCTACGAAGGCCACAAACCGATGCACATTTGTCCGCGCTGCGTAACACCTCTCAGCAACTTCGAAGTAACGACGGGATACAAGGAAGTGACCGATCTCTCCGCGATCGTGAAATTCGAATTGGTCGAGGAACCGGGAACCTACGTGCTCGCGTGGACGACAACGCCGTGGACGCTGCCCGGAAATTTGTTCTTGGCCATCAACAGCGGAATCCACTACGTGAAAGTGCAATCGGAAGGCGCGCGCTACATTCTCGCGAAAGATCTGGTGGAGAGTGTGTTCAAAGAGAAAGAATATGAATTCGAAACGGATGTGACACATGGTTGGCTGCTGACCAAGCGCTACAAGCCGCTCTTCCCGTACTTCATCGAAGAGTACGGCAACACAGCCTTCTTCATTGAAGAGGCAGACTTCGTGACCACCGATGAAGGAACGGGCGTTGTCCACATCGCCCCGGGCTTCGGCGAAGACGACTTCCGCCTCGGCGAAGAAAAGGGCGTTCCGTTATTGCAGCACGTCACGATGGAAGGAAAATTTGTGGAAGCCGTCACGGACTTTGCGGGCATGGATGTAAAACCAAAAGATGACCCCTCGAAGACCGATCGCAAAATCGTCGAGTGGCTGGAAAAAGAAGGGAAACTGTTTTCCAAACTTTCCTACAAGCATACATACCCGCACTGCTGGCGCTGCGATTCCCCGCTCCTGAATTACGCCACGTCTTCCTGGTTCGTGGGAGTGGAAGACATAAAAGAACGCATGCTCGCGAATGCCGCGAAAACCGAATGGATGCCGGCACACTTAAAGGAAGGACGTTTCGGAAAATGGCTTACAGGCGCACGCGACTGGGCGATTTCCCGCAATCGCTATTGGGGAACGCCGTTGCCTATCTGGCGCTCAGGCGACTGCGAAGAGATTGAAGTGATTGGCGGTTGCGATGATTTGATGGCGCATCAGCGCATTCGTTTTACGAAAGTGAGCGTGGTTCGCCATGGCGAGAGTGAGGGAAATCTCAGCGGACTCTATCAAGGAAAAGAACCGGGAACGGATCTGACCAAGAACGGACAAAAGCAGGCGAAAGCCGCAGGCAGATGGCTGGAACCGCAGAATGTCAGCGTCATTTACTGCTCCCCCCTCGCACGCACGCGGCAAACCGCGGAAGCGATCGCGAAGGAAACCGGCGCGAAGGTGATTGTGGATGAACGTCTGCGCGAAGTGGAATTCGGAGAATACGAGGGAAAGTCGATCGACTTTTCGGATCTCGCACTCGTCAAAGCGAAACGCGCGCACAAGTTGCAGACGAATTCGCCGGAAACGATCCATCATTTCGCGGGAATGGAAACGTGGGCATCGTCATCGGGGCGCATCGCGACATTCCTCAAAGATATTCTTCCGAAACATCGCAGCGAACACGTCTGTGTCGTGACGCACGGCGATCTCTGCAAAGGCGCGAAGCATTTTTTCACGCAGGAAGATCCCGTGAAAATTTCGCATCAGCCCTATCCCGGTTATGCCGCACCCGTCAGTTATTTCTGGGATCACGAACGCAATGCCACGCTCGACCTGCACAAAGAATTCGTGGACGACATCGCATGGTGGGGAAACAGCAAAAATATTCCCACGCTCACGCTCGTGCGCCATGGCGAGACCGATTGGAATGCACAAGGAAAAGTGCAGGGGAACATCAAAGAAATTCCGTTGAATACGAAAGGAAGAGAACAAGCGGAGAACCTTGCGAAGGAACTGAACAAGAACGATTACGACGTGATCGTCTGTTCGGATCTCGACCGCACGGTGGAAACTGCGGAGATTCTCGCGAACGCGCTTGGAATGAAGATTGCGGAGCGCAATCATCTTTTTGCGGAGCGCAACTTCGGCGATTGGAACACGCAGGATGAGGAAGCAGTTCGCGCTCAGCATCCGATGGTGTCCGAGGACATCGATTTCTCCTTCCATCATGAAACAGGCAAAGGCGGCGAGAGTCTTTCCGCATTCTTTAAGCGTGCGAAGGAAGCATACGACTACTTACTGAAAACATATCCAGGGAAGCGCGTGCTGCTCGTGACGCACGGCGGCATGATCCGGGTGCTGCAGACACTTCGCGAAAATCTTTCCTCTCAAGAAGGCGGCGCACTCGAAATCAAGAACTGTTCGACGTACGAAATGCCGCTCGGCGGTCTGCTGCGGCGCATTCCGGAGGTGCTCGATTGCTGGTTTGAAAGCGGTTCAATGCCGTACGCGCAGAGTCACTATCCGTTCGAATTCACGTCTGAGAAGAAAGGCCCTCCCGGTTTTCCTGCAGACTTCATCGCAGAAGGCGTCGACCAAACGCGCTTGTGGTTCTATACGCTCATGGTGCTCTCGACCATCGTGTTCGATGAGACGCCGTACAAACACGTGGTGGTAAATGGCATCGTGCTCGCGGAAGACGGACGCAAAATGAGCAAGAAGCTGAAGAACTATCCGGATCCGAATGAGTTGATGGAGAAGTACGGCGCCGATGCGATGCGCTTCACGCTGATGAAATCCCCTGCCGTACGCGCGGAGGATCTGCGCTTCTCGGAAAAAGCGGTGGAAGAAGTGTTACGCAGCGTGATTCTTCCGCTCTGGCACAGTTACGGATTTTTCGTGACGTACGCGAATGCCGCGAACTTCGAACCCGTTGCCACCAAAAAAACTTCCGCGCATGCACTCGATCTTTACGTGCGCGCCGAGGTGCAAGATCTCGTGAACCGCATGACGACACAATTGGATGCATACGATCTTTCGGCAACGTGCAAAGAATTGGAAGAGACGATCGATGGCCTCACCAACTGGTATATCCGCCTCTCGCGCCGCCGCTTCGCCGGTAAAGGCGCGATCGATACGGTGGAAATACCGGAAGAAGATACCGACTCCATGCGGCACGATGCACTCACCACGTTGCATGAAATGCTCGTGACTATCAGCCAGTTGCTTGCGCCGTTCTGCCCGTTCGTCGCGGAAAACATGTATTTGAATTTGGTGCCGGAAGAACACGGTTCCGTTCACCTGACCAATTGGCCGTCGTATCGCGAACTGACGAAACAGGAAACATCGTTGCTCCGCCGCAATCGCTTGTTGCGCTTGATCGTCTCGCTCGGCTTGAACGTGCGCTCCGAGGCAAAAGTGAAAACACGCCAACCGCTTGCGCAAGCCACGATCGCGGTGCCGCCCGCGCTGCTCGAAGGAACGGTCCTCACGGAAGATGACCTGCGCTTGTTGCGCAGTGAGTTGAATGTGAAAGAAGTGAATATGATCGATGATCCGGGCGCGCTCGGCTCGCGCATCGCGCAGGTGAATGCGCGTAAAGTCGGACCGCGTCTCGGCGGGCGCGTGCAGGAAGTGATTGCTGCCGGCAAGCGCGGGGAATTCGAGATCAAAGACGATGGATCGATCTTGATTCTCGATGAAACGCTTTCTCCGGATGAACTGACAATCGTGTATCAAGGACGGGAGGGAGAGAATATCGCCGCACAAGCGGGCATCGTCGTCAGCCTAGACGTACGCGTCAGCAAAGAATTGCAACAGGAAGGCCTCGCGCGCGATGTCATCCGCGCGATTCAGAAACTGCGCAAAGACGGCGGACTCTCGATCACGGATCGCATCACGCTGAAGATGACCGGTGCCGATGAACTGCTTGCACAATTCGGTGATGTGATTGCCCAGGAAACCGGCGCGGTATTCGGAGAGTCAACAGGCGAACCGTACGTCATCGAACTCGATGACCATGCTCCCATTACCCTTTTCTTCCATGTCTGATTCTTCTTCCTCCGCGCCGCTGCGACTGATCGTGCGCCTGCTCTTGAACATCGCCGTGGTGTGGATCTTGCCGATCATCCTTCCATCTTACGTAGCCATCCAGGGAGGCTGGGCCGCCATCATCCTCATCGGTATCACCATGACCTTACTCAATGTGCTTGCGCGCCCGATCATTCATATTCTCACATTCCCGTTGAAACTCTTCATGACGATCATCGCGATCATTCTGGCGAATGCCGCCTTTCTCTGGCTTCTCACATGGCTGATCGGGATGATGGATCAATCGCTTGTCGGCCTTGCGATCATGGGCGGGTTGACGGGATGGATCGTCGTGTCGTTGATTATGGGATTGGCGAACTGGGCGATGCGGGAAATGCTTAAATGAGGAGACCGAGGGCACCGAGGAGTCCGAGGAAGGTAAGCCGAAAATAGCTCAATGCAAATATCGCAATTCTTCGGTCTCCTCGACCTTTTCGGCTTCCTCGGTCTCCTCAGATCAACCGATTCGTGAAATCGTGCATCGCCCACGACAATCCTTTGAGGGCGGCGTTGACGGGCATTTCGTGGAACGAGGAGACAACGCCAAATTGCGCGCCTTCGGGTGAGGCGTCTTTCTTCTGCCATCCGAAGACAATGAATCCGGGAACGCCGAGTTCCTTCAGGAAGGCTTCGCACTTTTTCTGAATCGCTTCGTTGTCCATGGGAGGGGTAGTCATGAGAGCAGTATAATGGTCGCTTGCATGTTCATCGAGCGGTTTCTCAGATTTTTTTTACCCGAAAGCGCTCCTCAGCATCTAACGATGTGAGGAGCGAGATTTCGATGCGAAGGATACTTTTTACTTTCCCTGCAACCAACGATACGTCTGGCCGCCGAGAATACCACCGACGATTGATCCCAAAAGGTACATCGGCGAGAAGACGCCAAGCGCCACGGCCACGGCCGGGTTCACGACTCCGTTGGAGAGGTTCATGGCAAGGAGAATCGCGATGAGCAACGAGCTGCCGATCAGCAAGCCCGCGGCATCGTCTTTGACTTTTCCGTACACAACGGAACAGACACCGAAGACAAGAATGAATCCGCCGAGAATTTCTCCGATACCGGCCGTCGGCATGAAGCTCATGTCAAAGTCCGGCTTCTGGTGCGTGAGCAACCAGGTTGCGAACAGTGCGCACACACCCGCGAGAAGCTGTACGAGAATGTAGGCAACCGCCTTGGAAGAATCGATTTTCTTGAGCGACCACAGCCCGAAGGTAACGGCCGGGTTCAAGTGAGCACCGCTGATCGGCCCGACGGTATAGACAAAGATACCAACCGTCATCGCGGCAATGAGCGGCACAAAGGGGAAACCTCGTGCAACACCGAGTGAAACACCCAATGTAAGGGCAAGCGTACCGATGAACTCGGCAGCATAGACCCGAATAGGCATGGAAGAAGAAGCCATGAGAAGAGGGGGAAAGTACCCAGGAGTATAGCAAGCGTCGTTCCACAAAGACTTGCTGAACTTCCCCTTTTCTTCGGAGACACATGCTGTACAGTATTGCAAAATTCTTTTCCTGTAGTATTAACCTCTCTTCTATGACGCGCACGATCTCCTCCCTTGCACTGGCCGGCCTTCTCATGACAAGCGCCGCTCCTGCCTTTGCGTACCAGGCCCGCAACTGGCCAGGCGTGATGTATGCTCCGGGTTCGGGCGAATCCTCTACTGCCACTTCTTCGGCTCGTACGATGGAGGCTACTCCTGCCAAGCCCCTCGGAACATCCTCCACGACGGACACAACCCTCATGCTGAATATCGTTGATCCTGCGGAGATGTTGACACGCGCGACCTTCACCAAAATGTTGATCGATGCGATTTACCCGGCAGAAGCATTTGAGAAATGCCTCGGCCAACTGGTGTATAAACATGAAGCGGACTATCGCCTTCTGTTTGCCGATACGAGCATCGATCACGCCGCCGCCAAGCAAATCTGCATGGCCATGCGCATGGGTCTGATCCGCGGGTATGACGACGGCACCTTCCGCCCCGAGCAGCCGATCAACGTCGCGGAAGCCTCGAAGATTCTCTCGCGTGTATTCGCCTATGTGCAGTTCCCCATTGACCCGCACCTTGTTTGGTATCGCCCGTACGTGGATTCCCTTGCGACGCAGAATCTGCTTCCACCTTCCGTCGAGAGTCTTTCCGCACCCTTGAGGGCTGGGGATCTCAAAGAAATCCTCTATCGCATTGAGTTCGGGATTACCTGGCGCCCCTCGCTCTCGTTTGAGGAATTGTGGAGGAACACCGAAAAATTCCTCAAGAATACCTTCTCTCGCTGAGACGGTCCTTAGGAAAGGAGATTCTTCAATTCCTTGAAGTCCTCTTCCGTCCAAGACGGATACGTGTGCTGCAGATACGCGCCGCCCATATCTTCATCGACGCCTTTGCCGCTCGCCAATTGGGAGATGAGGCTGAACTCATCTTCTTTATCGGATTCAAAGCGGAATCCTTTGATCAATTGAGCGCGCTGCTCAATCTCAACTTTTGTCGGGCGCTTGCCGTGGGGGTTTGGTGTGTATTTTGCAGTCATCACTCCAGTATAGCAAAAACGAGGCTTGTTGTCGACCCTT
>CAYUWH010000044.1:0-10604 GCA_964448615.1 uncultured Candidatus Peribacteria bacterium | reverse complement strand
CTCATTACCCAAGGCTTCGGACAGAGTCCGGAGATTTATAGTCAGTTCGGCTACGCCGGTCACAACGGCATCGATTTCGGCCTTGCAGAAGGAACCATCATCTACGCGCCGCATGATGGCGTGGCAGCCATACACGATGACGGAGCGAAGAACTACGGCCTATACCTGGTGATCGATGAACCCAAGCGCCGCAGCATCCTGGCGCATCTCTCCGAAGTTCTCGTGACGGAGGGGCAAATTGTGTATCAGGGTGATCCGATCGCCAAAAGCGGCAAAAGCGGCTTCTGCACCGCGCCGCATCTGCATTGGACATACAAAATCATGAAGAACGGCATCGTCCAGAACAAAGACAACGGGTACGACGGCGCCATCGACGTGACGGAATTCACGCGCCTGTGGCTCGATCAAGATCTCCACTTCGATGCGACGTATTCAGACTTCGCACAGGAATATCTCGCGATGGAATTTACGGCAAATCAGTATCTGAAGAATCCTGCGAGACATACGTAACAGCGACGTCGGCGTCGCTGTTACATTGACATTAAAGCGATTCAGTGTAAAAATTCTTTGCTCTTTCAAGGCACCGTTCTAGTGGGAAAAAGGAGAACATGTGTCACAGGAACCAATCGATCCTGAGCCGCTGAGCAAAATGCTCAAAACTGGCCAGAAAGTCGGTGCTGACGCCGATTTTTATACGGCACTGGCCGATGACGAGCAGCTTTTCCAGCAAGTGGTGGAATTCGTTCGTAACGCTCGTCAGCAGGATTCGACGAGCACTCCTCAGAAGAAGCGCCGGGCAAAAAAAGCACCGAGAAGCACAGGGACTTTATTTTACGGATTGCCCTTGGGTGAGCCCTGAAAGCCGCAGCTGACCTTACCAAGGTCAGCTGCTTTCTTATATCTACCCCTCACCCCGTCCCTCTCCCTGCCCTCCCATTCGACAGGCTCAGGGCAGGCAGTGAGAAGGGTTGGGGTTGAGGGGGGTCACCCCGCCAACAAGGCTGCGCCCAACGTCGCCGAGTTTTTGAGTTCTGCAATGTAAATATCCGGAATCGGGGCGCCCGGAAGCATCCAATTGATCTGTTCTTTGCGAATCTCTTCGAGATGCGGCTTGAAGGCGTGACCGGCGGATCCCCCGAAGACAAATGCATCGGGATCGAGAAGATGGCTGATGGAGGTGCAGAGCCAGGCGATTTCCTTCCACACGTCCGGATGCATGAACTCGCAGACGGCGCCGCTCAGATATTCTTCGGGATCGGTTGCATCGAGGCAGCGTTTGCCGAAAGCGGTTCCCGAGAGGAATTGCTCGACTTCGCCACGCATGTAATCGGTTTTAAACGGAGGCTTGCCCGGAACGAGCAGCATGTGTCCGATCTCCGCCGCAAACCCGTTGGCGCCGCGATAGAGATGGCCGTCCATCACGATCCCGCCTCCCACTCCTGTGCCGAATGTGATGCCGACGACGACTTTGTGATTCTTCGCGGCTCCCAGCCGTGCTTCCGCCAACGTAAAGCAGTTCGCATCATTATCCACGAACACGGGAAGGTTCAATCTCTTCTCCAGGATGTTCTTCACATCCACGTTGCTGCTATTGCCGATGTTCGGTGCGGTCAGCAGCGTGCCTTGCGGTTGTCGCACCAGGCCGGGAACTCCGATGCCCACCGCGATCGTATCTGTTGTCCGCATCTTCTCCACGGCCGTCACAATATCCTCCAAGACTTGGGAAAATCCTTCACCTTTGCGCGTCGGCATGCGCACCTCTGTTTCTAGTGTAAAGCGGGAAGCATCGTACCGGGCGATCGCGGTTTTTGTTCCGCCCAAATCAATACCAATGATGGAACTTGCAGGCATAGCAAGGTAGACTGTAGCAGACATCCGCCCGATTTTATGTATTACTTTGAATCCATCGAATCAGTACTGCAAGCAATCAAGAGTTCCCCGCAAGGTATCGCGGAAACTGAGGTTGATCGCCGGAGGGCGGAAGATGGATGGAACGAGCTTCCCCAAAAGAAGCAGTCGCTCCTTCTGCTGTTTTTGCGTCAATTCAATGACATTCTCGTCTTCATCCTGATCGGCGCATTGCTTATCGCGGGATTCATGCCGTTTTTTGAAGGAGAAGAAATCACGATCCGCAGCTTCTTTGATGCCTTCATTATTTTCGCGATCTTGCTGCTCAATGCCGTGCTGGGCTTTGTGCAAGAATACAAAGCGGAAGAAGCAATCTCCGGCTTGCAGAAGCTCTCATCTCCCCATTGTCGCGTACGCAGAGACGGACAGGAGTGCATTGTTCCTTCGCGCGAACTGGTGCGAGGCGATGTCGTGATCATCGAAGCGGGCGATCGTATTTCCGCTGATGGACGCCTCATTGTGGTGTCTCATCTCGAAATGAATGAATCGAGTTTGACGGGGGAATCATTGCCTGACGCAAAGCAGTTACAAGAAGTAGCCGAGGGAACGCCCATCGCTGACCAGACGAGCATGGTATTCGCCGGAACACTCGTCACGCGCGGATCAGGCGAATACGTCATCACGTCTACGGGAATCCATACGCAAATAGGTCAAGTTGCACAATTGGTGAGCGAGGCAAAAACACAGAAGACCCCATTGGAAGAACGTATGGAACATCTGAGCAAGATGATTGGCGTCTTTGTGCTGGCCTTGTGCGCACTGCTTGTATTGCTCGGATTATGGCGCGGCATGTCGTTACTGGAGGTATTGATTTTCGGTGTGAGCCTTGCGGTATCCGCCGTGCCTGAAGGCTTGCCTGCCGTGGTCACCGTTTGTCTGGCACTCGGCGTGCGACGCATGACCAAGGCCAACGTGATCGTTCGTAAGCTGCAATCGTTGGAAACGCTCGGATCCGTGACGATAATCTGTTCTGATAAAACCGGCACGATTACGGAGAACCGGATGAAAGTGCGCGAGCTGTGGGTTGATCTTCCGTCTTCGCATCCGGATGCCAAAAAAGAAGAAACGTTATTGGTGCAAATTGCCGCGTCCTGCAATCGCGCGAAGCTGCCGGATCTTGGGGATCCCACTGAAATTGGTCTTCTGGAGGCGGCACAGGAAAAGGGGGTTGAGAGATTGGACATTGACGAAGAGGAGGTGCCGTTTACCTCCGAGGAGAAATACATGCAAACGAGGCACAAAAGTGCCTCCGGAGATTCCCTGGTGTTCCTGAAAGGCGCGCCCGAGAAAATCGTGTCACTGTGCTCCCAGGTCCACAACGCCACTGTCTTGCAGCATAATAAAGAAATGGCTTCACGCGGATTGCGCGTGTTGGGATGCGCGGTAAGGCAGGGAGGTCAGACGCGCTTCGTGGGGTTGGTGGGAATGGAAGATCCTCCCCGTGTCGGCATTCCCGAAGCTGCCGCGGTCGCAAAACGTGCCGGTATCCGCACGGTGATGATCACGGGTGATAACCTCGACACCGCCATGGCGATCGCCAAGCGCGTGGGCATTGAGGGCAGGGGAATGGAAGGGAGGGATCTTGATGCGCTTTCCCCTGAGCAATTGCAGAAAATCGTGCGCGAGGTGGGAGTGTATGCGCGCGTGTCTCCCGCGCATAAACTACGTATTCTTGAGGCTCTCCAAGCAAACGGAGAAGTGGTTGCAATGTCCGGTGACGGCGTGAATGATGCGCCGGCGCTCAAAGGAGCGAACGTCGGCGTGGCGATGGGCAAGAACGGTACCGAAGTCGCGCGCGAAGCCGCGAGCATCGTTCTCACCGATGACAACTACGCCACGATCGTGCAGGCGGTGCGCGAGGGCAGGCATTTGTACGATAACATCCGAAAATTCATTCTGTTCCTGATGCACACCAATTTTTACGAATTACTACTCTTTGCGGTGGTCATTGTTGCCGGTCTCCCGATGCCCTATCTTCCCATTCACATTCTCTGGATCAACTTAATGACGGACGGTCTTCCTGCGCTTGCATTGGCCGTGGAGGCCGAGGAGCCGGACATCATGATGCGCAAGCCGCGTTCGCGCAAGGAGCACATTTTCTCCGGACGCTGGAGCACCTTGATTCTGGGGGCGGTCGTTCCGTGTATCGTCTCGTTCGGGCTCTTTGTCTGGGAATTGCGTAACGGTGCTTCGCTTGATGAGGCACGGACCTTGATGTTCACCTACGCCATCCTCTTCGAAGTACTCTTCACCTTCAGTATCCGCACATTGCAGCCGGTCTGGCGGACCAGCCTCTTCTCGAATAGGTGGTTGCTTGCTGCGGTGTGCGTACCGCTGTTGCTCCATCTCCTGCTGCTCTATACGGATTTGCATTCGCTGTTCTCTCTCACGCCATTGACACTGAGTGAATGGGGATTGCTGTTGCTACTTGTGGTTGCATCATTCATGGTGTTTGAATTTCTGAAAGTAGTTCGGTCAATGCGAGCGATGCAAAAAAACTCGGGAAAAAGATTGGCGATATAACGGCGACGGTTATACTTGCTAGGTTTTGTTTCTTCCTTCACAAGCGTTATGCCCGCTACGCCTTCTTCGGTTCAGGACGCATTCCTGACGGCATACGATCAATACTCCGATGCTATCTTCCGCCACTGCTACTTTCGTGTTTTTGACCGCGAACGTGGAAAGGATCTGATGCAGGAAGTGTTTCTTCGTGCTTGGGAATACCTCGCACGGGGCGAAGAAGTCTTGAACATGCGTGCCTTTTTGTATCGTATTGCCAATAACCTGATCGTTGATGAATCTCGCAAGAAACGGGAAACTTCTCTTGAGAGATTGCAGGAAGAAGGATTTGATCCAGGCAAAGATGAAACCGAGCAATGGCAGGGAAGACTCGACCGCGAGCGTATTCTCTCCGTTCTGCATGAACTGGAGCCTGGCTATCGCGATATTCTCGTGATGCGCTACGTCAAAGATCTTTCGCCTTCTGAAATTGCAGAAATGACTGGCGAATCAGCCAATACGGTATCCGTACGTATTTACCGCGGCTTGAAGCAACTCAGGACGCGATTAGTTCATCAGTAAGAATTTTCTCTTCAAAAGAGTCCCGGAATCCATCCCGGACTCTTTTTTTTGTGCCAAGGCCTCTGTACCCTGAGTGTATTCCCCCTTTTTCTATGAAGCAGACGTTGACGCACAAAATTCTGCTGACTGTCATGGTTGTCTTGCCGTTTCTGAGTTTGCTCTTCGCCATTTATCTTGCTTGGAATACATACGTGTTTGCCACGGATTTGATCCTGTTCGGCGTGCTCTACACCATAACGGCGCTGGGCATCACCATCGGGTATCACCGCATGCTGACACATCAGGGGTTTGATTGCCCGACGTGGCTGCGGGGCATGTTTTTGATTTTTGGAGCAATGGCGTTGCTTGGCAGCAAGCCGGAGAGTTGGGCTGCAACGCACGTAAAACATCATGCGCACTCCGATGAGGAAGGGGATCCGCACAGTCCGTTGGAAGGATTTGTGCATGCGCACTTCGGTTGGCTCTACAAAGATGACAGTTTTGGTGATCCGAAGATCTACACGCCGCAATTGCTGCAAGATCCTGTGGTGATGTTTGTGAGCCGCTATCAATTGCTATGGGCGTTTCTCTCATTCGCGATTCCCTTCGCGATCGGTGGCTGGACGGGGTTGCTGTGGGGCGGTTTGGTTCGCTATTTCTTTACGACACATGTCACGTGGAGCGTGAACTCAGTCTGCCACACCTTTGGTAAGCGTGCCTTCGAAACGACCGATGAGAGCCGCAACGAATGGGTCGTCGGATTGTTGGCATTTGGTGAAGGTTGGCACAATAATCATCATGCCTTTCCGCACAGTGCCTTCCATGGACTGAAATGGTACCAGTTTGATTTGTCAGGGATCATCATTCATCTCATGGAGAAAATGGGTTTGGTATGGAACGTGCAGCGCGTGAATGAAGAGACGATGGCAGCGCGTGTGCGCAAGACCGAGCACGTGATTGCGGCTCATACCGATTTGCGCACGCAATTGCAGCAATTGGTAGAGAAAGCGGACTTGGAACTCCAGGCTTTCTTCAAGGCCACGCTTGAAACGTCGATGGACGGATTGGAAGCTGAGGCCAAGACTTGGCGCGAATTCCATGCCAATGCCGTGCGTCGCGTACAGCGCATTCAGAAATTCGTGACAAAAGCCAAGCACATGAAGAAGCAGAAGCAGTTGGCCTATGCCAATGAATTACAGCAGATCGTCACCAGGATCAAAGAAGAAATGCAGCGCCGCCGTTTGGCGTTTGCGACGGAACAGGCGTAACGGCTCTTCCACCCTCATCCGGCCCTGAGGGGCCACCTTCTCCCGTGATCGGGAGAAGGAGATGGGGCTTGTATTTGAGTATGGTCAGCCCCTTCTCCCACTCATGGGAGAAGGTCCCGCCGCAGCGGGGGATGAGGGTCGAAAATGTCCAAAAAAGGAAGGGGTTATTGCCCCTTCCTTTTCGTGATCATACGACGCCTGTATATCGTTTAGAATCCAAAGGAATTCCAGAAATCAGTCATGAAACTCGAAGAAGTCGTACCGCCACCCTGCTGATCCACCGTCGTGTTATTGGAAGAGCCGGCATTGATCTCATTATTCACCGTTGTTTGGGCATTGGAATCGATCTCTGCGTTCTGCGTGTCGGCATCACCGGCCTGAACCAGACTCGTGTCGTTCACGGAACCCGCGTTGACCTCGTTATCGACATCCGTGTCAGCCTCAGAGCCGACTTCGGCATTCTGCAATGCGCCGCCTTCTTGTGATACGTCCGTCTCGTTGGCCGCACCTGCGTTCACTTCGTTGTTGACCTCGGTGTCAGCGGACGTGTCGAGGATTGCATTCTGCGTGGAAACGCCGTTCATCGTGTCGCCGCCGAGCTGGAACACTTCCGTATTGTTCTCGGAACCGGCGTTCACTTCGTTATCCACGTCACTCGTTGCGTCGTTCTCGACACCTGCATTCTGCAGGCTGCATCCGCCGCATCCGTCGTTGCTTCCTTGTTGATCAACGGACGTCTCGTTGGAAGCACCGGAATTCACGCCGTTGTTCACGGTCGTCTCGGCCGGAGCGTTGACTTCAATGTACGTCGCGGAAGCGCCATGCGTCAGATCGCCGCCTGCCTGGTAAATCACGAGGTTGTTCTGGGAGCCTGCGTTTACGTCATTGGTGACAGTGCTGTCCGCATTGTTGCCGACGCCTGCATTCTGCAAGCCGCCACCGGACTGCTCCACATCCGTGCCGTTAGCCGCACCGGAGTTCACGCCGTTATTGACCGTCGTGGAGACGGGGGCGTTCACTTCGATGTACTGAGCCGATGCGCCATGATTGACGTTTCCGCCGATCTGGTTGACGAGGATGTTGTTGATGGCACCTGCGTCGACACTGTTGTCGACGTCGCTATCAGCATCGTTGACTACGCCTGCATTCTGCAAGCCGCCGCCGACCTGAAGCACGTCCGTGTCATTGGCCGCACCGGAGTTCACGCCGTTGTTCACGGTCGTCTCGGCCGAAGCATTGATTTCGATGGCCTGTGCCTGCGCACCATGGAAGACGTTGCCACCGACCTGATTGACGCCGATGTTGTTCTGCGTACCGGCATTCACTTCATTGTCGACGTTGCTGCCGGCATGATTGGCGACTTCAGCGTTCTGCAGGCTGCATCCGCCGCATCCGTCATCACCACCGACCTGAAGCACGTCCGTGTCATTGGCGGCACCGGAGTTGATGCCGTTGTTCACGGTCGTGGTTGCAGGGGCGTTCACGCCGATCCACTGTGCCTGAGCACCGTGATCGACATCACCGCCAATCTGCGTAACCCCGATGTTGTTCTCCGCACCGGCATTCACTTCGTTGTGTACGGTGCTGTCAGCATCATTGGCGACACCTGCATTCTGCAAGCTGCCATCTCCACCAATCTGAGCCACATCTGTGGAGTTTGCGGCACCGGAGTTGATGCCATTGTTTACGTTCGTCGTAGCAGGAGCAAAGACATCCACAGCTTGTGCCTGGGTGCCGTGATCGACGTCGCCGCCTACCTGGATAACGCCGATGTTGTTCTCGGAACCTGCATTGATGATGGAGTTCACTTCGCTGTCTGCATCATTCATGACTTCAGCGTTCTGCAGGCTGCATCCGCCACATCCGTCATCGCCGCCGACCTGAAGCACGTCCGTGTCATTCGCGGCACCGGAGTTGATGCCGTTGTTGACATTGGTCATGGCACCGCCGAGCACGTTCGCGCTCTGCGTGCCGAGGCCGGAGCCTCCCACTTGCACCACTCCCACATTGTTCTCGGAGCCTGCATTCACCAGCGAGTTCACCTCGCTGTCTGCATCGTTCTCAACGGCAGCATTCTGAATCGAATCGCCGCCTCCCAACTGGAAGATATCCGTTTCATTGGAAGAGCCGGCATTGATCTCATTGTTGACGTTCGTATCCGCAACCACGCCGACGTTTGCGCTCTGAGAGCCAAGATCGTCACCACCCACCTGGATGATGCCGATGTTGTTCTCGGAGATGGCATTGACGACCGAATTCACTTCGGTGTCCGCATCGTTATCGACCGTAGCACAAAAGACTTCGGAATCAGCGTCACCGATTTGCGTCACGTCCGTCTGGTTCGAAGATCCCGCGTTAATTTCATTATTGACGTTTGTGCCGGCGACTGCACCGACGTTGGCGTTCTGCATGCCGTCTTCGCCGCCGTCAGCCTGAACGACGCCGACGTTATTCTCGGAGATGGCATTGATGATCGAATTCACGTCCGTCATCGCGTTGTTATCGACGCTGGCATTCTGAGAGCCCCAGCCCATCCAGCCGAAGAACAGCTGCAAAAGGCTCGTGTCGTTAGAGGAGCCGGCATTGATGCCACTTACGACATCCGTGTCAGCGTCAGCCATGACACCTGCATTCTGCAGGCCCCATCCGTCGCTGCCGCCGACTTGGGAAATACTGAGCGTGTTGTCCGCTCCGCCGTTAATGCCCGAACCAAGGTTTGTGCCGGCGTTGTTGTGCAAGCCGGCATTCTGAACGCCGCCTGCTCCTCCGAGCTGGACGAGGTCATTCAGATTCTGAGAGCCGGCATTCATGCCGTTGACAATGCCGGTGTCGGCATCGGCATCGAGCATGGTGTTTTGTACACCTGCCGCAAAGGAGATACCGCCTGCGACCGCCACCATGGAGACGATCGATCCTGCGGACGCAAGAACTCTGGCCGTGGCCAAGGCTCTTCCGTAAGGTTGCTTCCTGCGCATAAAGCTTAAGGGTGAAAGTGAAATAAAAGAGATTCCTCTCAACAAGGCGCCGGTAGTTGGAGAGAAAGCGATTAGGGTGACGCACTTTGCGGAGCTCTCTTACATGTTGGGACACCAAATCTCCGGTTTTTCAACATTGCGGGTTGTTTGCTAGATGCTTGCTCTTTACCATTCGTCCCATGGCTGCATCCGTCTCGCGCACTCGGCACTTGTATGACCCTGCTTCAAAAGAGCCGTTTGCGCTGAGTCGAAGCAAGCTCGCGTTGTTTTTGGAATGTCCTCGTTGTTTTTTCTTCGATCGGCGACTGGGTGTTTCTCGCCCTGACAGCATGGTGTTTTCCCTGAATCTGGCCGTCGATCAATTACTGAAGCGGGAGTTCGATCTGTATCGCGGTCAGCGCAAGCCGCATCCGCTGATGGAGAAATATGGCGTCGAGGCGATTCCGTTCCAGCATCCCGAGCTTTCCCAGTGGCGCGAGTCGCCGACGGGTATTCGCGTCCTTCATCCACCGACGAACTTTCTCTTCTATGGAATTGTGGATGATGTGTGGGAAGAAGAAGGTGGTTCGCTGCTCATTGTCGATTACAAAGCCACGAGTATCAGTGGTGATGTGCATGTCGCCGATATCCCGCGCTTGAGTTATGAACGGCAGCTGGAAATGTATCAGTGGCTGTTCCGTCAGAGCGGATTCCGCGTGTCGCCTTCGGCGTATTTATTGTTTGCGAATGCCAATCGCGATCGTCCTTCCTTTGATGCTCGTTTAGAATTCACCATGCATCTGGTTCCGCACACGGGCGATGATGCATGGGTAGGGGATGCCTTGCTCGAAGCACATGCTTGTCTGCATCGGCAAACGCCGCCCCCTCCGGCGGCTGGGTGTGAGTGGTGCGGATATCGGGAGGCTGTTATCTCAATAAAGCCTGATCTGCTCCTCGGACCGTGATTGTCACAAAACGCGCCGATGCATGCCCGTGCCCGTCTTTTCGAAGTGTTCGCGGTAAAAGGGGATTTTTTGCAGATGCGCATCACTGGCCGCACCTTTCCTGCTTGCATTGTCGGTATAGAGGAAGCAGATCCCCCCGACCTTGCACATACGGAGGATGCGTTCCACTTCGGCATAGTATCGCTCATAGTCTTTCTCTGGCCGGTTCGGATGCTTGAACGGTGAATAGTAGTGTTCCTGTGAGCCCATATGCTGCAGCACGTTGTTGCAGGAGATGATGTCGTACCTGTCTTCTCCTTCAAAGAGTTCCACCGGCGTCTCGAAGCGCGATCGCTGAGGATCTTCAGTCATCGCATGAATATATGCTTGTATGTCCGGCGCCGCTTCGTGTTCCTTGCGATCCTCGGACAGAGGGAAGCTGTCGGGATAACGGCGCGGCGTGACCGGCA
>CAYUWH010000043.1:2718-10670 GCA_964448615.1 uncultured Candidatus Peribacteria bacterium | reverse complement strand
TACAAAATTTGAATAAAATAAAGAATGTACATAAAAATTTGTAACAGTATGTTGTCACAACATAGTGAATACAAAATATGAACAACAATAAAATATACGGAATATATGGGCAGTAATTTACCGGTATGATTCGTGCATGAAATTCATACTTGTCTCCGGTCCGCCAGCAAGCGGCAAGACGATAATCAGCCGACTGATTGGAAAAGAGTTGAAGCTCCCATTTTTCTCGAAAGATTCTTTTAAAGAGGTCCTTTTTGATGCCATGGAGGGAAAGCATGCTGAACATGCGCCTCAAATCGGCAGGGCGAGCTTTGCTCTTCTATATCATGCCTTAGAAACCCAATTACGTGCAGCCTGCACGTGTATTGTGGAAGCAAACTTCCGTCCTGCAGTTGATACGCAGCCACTGCAAAGACTGCATCTTTCTATTATGCTTCCTGTTTCCAGATCTTCTGCACTGCAGAATCGGAAGTATTACTCTCTCGTTTTCGTTTTCGCGCAGACCAGGTAGAGAGGCATCCGGGCCACGCTGATGTCTTTAGTGTCGATACGCTTGCGAAAGACCTTGAGCATGGCGTGTATGCCCCTCTAGATCTATTGGGAGAACAGTTGATCGTGGATACGACCACGATCAATACGATACCCATGGAAGACATTATTGCGGCTTCCAGAAGGTTTACTACTTCATCTTAATCTCAATATCCACGCCGCTCGGCAGGCTGAGGCTCTGCAAGCTTTCAACGGTCTTGAACGTGGTTTCCGTGAGATCGATGAGGCGGCGGTGAATGCGCATTTCGTACTGATCGCGCGAGTTTTTGTGCACGAATGTCGATTTGTTGACCGTGAACTTGCGGATCTTGGTCGGCAAAGGAATCGGACCGTGCACAACGGCTCCGCTGCGTTCTGCGGTATCCAAAATCTTCGCGGCGGCTTCATCCAGCACGCGATGGTCAAAGGCGCTCAGGCGAATACGAATGCCTGGAGCGGCAGGTGCATCTTTGTCTCCGTCCTTCTTCTTAAAGACAGCGGTGTCATCGGCAGCCTTTTTAGGGGCGCTTTTCTTGCCTGCTGTGGTTTTTTTGGTGGGATTCATGGGGCCAGTATGGAAAGAACGGAAGAGGAGGAAAGGATGAGGGGGCCGGAACTATACTCCGGCCCCCGTCCTTTTTCAAGCTTATTTCAAGATTTTGGTCACGACGCCTGCTCCGACGGTGCGGCCACCTTCACGGATCGCGAAGCGCGTACCTTCCTCGAGAGCCACCGGCTGCACGAGTTCGACCGTGAATTTGACGTTATCGCCCGG
Organism: uncultured Candidatus Peribacteria bacterium; assembly: GCA_964448615.1. Taxonomy (GTDB): domain Bacteria; phylum Patescibacteriota; class Gracilibacteria; order Peribacterales; family Peribacteraceae; genus CAYUWH01. The sequence goes on along the minus strand of CAYUWH010000043.1, from coordinate 9,367 downwards.
CATGACCATTTCCACGTTGTCCGGAAGGGTCACGGAGCCCGTCACGTCCGTCGTGCGGACGTAGAACTGAGGCTTATAACCCTTGAAGAACGGAGTGTGGCGGCCGCCTTCCTCCTTCGTGAGGATATACACCTCGGATTCGAACTGCGTGTGCGGCTTGATCGAACCTGGCTTTGCCAACACTTGTCCGCGCTCGATATCTTCGCGCTCAATACCGCGGAGGAGGAGACCGACGTTATCACCGGCCATACCCTGATCGAGAAGCTTGTGGAACATTTCCACGCCCGTCACGACCGTCTTGCGCGTCTCGCGGAGACCGACGACTTCGACTTCTTCGTTGACGTTGATCACACCCTGCTCGATGCGGCCCGTGGCCACCGTACCGCGTCCCTTGATGGAGAATACGTCTTCGACGGACATCAAGAACGGCTTATCCGTAGCGCGCTGTGGATCAGGGATGTAGCTGTCGAGCGTGCTGAGCAATTCCTTGAGCTTGCCGATCGCTTCTGCATCACCTTCGACTGCCTTGAGGGCGGAGCCGCGGATGATCGGGGTGGCATCGCCAGGGAACTTGTACTTCGTGAGGAGTTCGCGAACTTCGGCTTCGACGAGCTCGACGAGTTCGGGATCCTTCACCATGTCGATCTTATTAAGGAAGACGACGATGTATTTCACACCGACCTGGCTCGCAAGCAGAATGTGCTCGCGGGTCTGGGGCATGGGACCGTCGGCTGCGGAACACACGAGGATGGCACCGTCCATTTGAGCGGCACCGGTGATCATGTTCTTCACGTAGTCGGCGTGACCAGGACAGTCGACGTGTGCGTAGTGACGCTTCTCGGACTCGTATTCCACGTGCGCCGTGTTGATAGTAATACCGCGTTCGCGTTCTTCCGGAGCCTTATCGATATCGGCATATCCCTTCTTTTCCCCTTCGGGAGAGAAGTTCATAGAAAGAGCGGCCGTGAGCGTCGTCTTACCATGGTCGACGTGACCAATGGTACCCACGTTCACGTGCGGCTTGCTGCGTACGAATTTCTTAGCATCGGCCATAACGGAGGGGGAAAAAAGAAGGGGGTAAAAGCACCAGCATGATCGGGGAAAAATTCCCCGAAAGCTGCGAAAGTCTACGGAAGATGCAGGGGGTTCGTCAATGCAAAGTGTTTTGCCGGTCTATCAGTGATTGACAAATATATTTAATAGTGCAAAAATACCATTAGAAGGGCATGTCGCTCTTTGTGTCGGTGGATCCTTACAGGAGTGCAGGAATGAAGAAATTCCTGTGGTTCGTGGTGTGTGTTCTTCTCCTCTCCACTTGCGGCTGTCAGACCAGCCGTACCAGTGGCAAGCCGATTCAGAGGGACCCGCGGCCGGTGGAATACCGCCCGCAGAACAACACCTAAAGAAAAACCTGTCGAGGATCGACCGATCACCCTGCGCAACGCGTGGGGTGATTTACAATTCTGCTCTTCATTGTATTATAGGAAGACGAGGGACAGACGTTCATTTACAAAGGAGATCGTCGTGATGAAGTTCTTGAAGAAGTGGTGGCCGCTGTTGGCGTTACTCGTATTCGCCGGGCTGTTTCTGTTCCTCTCCTTCCGCAATGAGGAGCGGGCGCGGATCGAGGAAGAGCGCTTCAAGAAGATGGGCCCGGGAGCCGAGCACGCCCTGGAGATGATCGCGGAGTACACCGAGGTCGTGAGAGCGTTCGAGGCATTGCCGGAAGCCGAGCGGGATCCGATGCAGAAGCTGCCGATGGGCGACGGCGCGGTCAAGGTCCCCGTGCTGCACGCGCTGATGCGGCGTGCGAGTCTTCGGGCGCAGATCGGGGAACTCGATGCGGCCTATCGGGATTATTGCCGTGCGCGATCGCTCACGCCGGAATTCCATCGACACTGTTCTGTAGACGAGCTTGCGTACAACTTCAGCAGACGCGACGAGTACATGCGTACCATCGAACTCTTCGAAGCGGCGATGAAAGCGAGTCCGGATACAACAGACTGGTCCTATGGACAGTTTCTTTCCGAGACAAAGCATGATGCAATCCGTGATCCCAAGCGCGGACTAACGCTCATGACGCAGTACATGCAGCGTAAAAAGGATATTCAGCCGTGGGATCACCGGCTTTATGCCCAGGCACTGCTACAAGAAGAGCGGTTCGCAGATGCACTTGAGCATCTAGAGCTCTCGCTGCAAGGAGAGGAGGAGAGAAACGGAAGCTTCATCCAGCGCTATCAACAGGAGATCGATCGCTTTCTGCAAATGCAGAAGGAAGGGAAGGATACAGCAGCAGCTATCCGATACCGTCAGCGTGAGATACAAGCAATGATCGAGAGTCACGTGAGAACGGCAATGCGGATTTACACTCTCCGTGTTCAGGCCGCTTACTGCCAGCCCTACGAATGGCGTTCAAAACAGTACTGACAGCATCTTCGGATGCTCGCCCCTCTCCCCCGCGGAGAGGGATTTTTTTATGCTTTCACGAGTCCTGTGTGTTGTTCCAATGCTTGAATGCGCTGCTCATGCTTCTGTTCCACCATGGCGATTTCAAGATCATTGAGCACGAGATCCATGTTATCGATTTTCGTTTCAACGACGTTGAGACGTTTTTCGACAGAACCCAGGCGATGCTCAACATGACCCAAGCGAAATTCAACGCGATCCAAGCGATGCTCTACTTTCTTGACATCATTCCGTAATTCATAATTCCAGGTTTGCAGTTGTTTCATCATACGCCCCTCAAACGCACGCATGTGTTCGAGCAGCATGCCGATCGTGATGTCCGGTTCTGCGTGTGCCATGGGGATTGATTCTCTGCCGTACCATCATCGGTCGCAAGATCTGTTGCACGATTGTTTCTTGCGATGTTTGAGTTTTGGCTTTGGAATACTGGAAATTTAGGTTCCATCCTGCTATGGAACATCCGTACAATGATTGCCATGAAACGCGATGAACGCATGCAACGATTCGGGCAGGAAATGTGGGAATGGTTTTCGCGTCGCAAGCGCACATTGCCCTGGCGTGATCTGCAGATTGAAGATGATACCCAACGTGCTTACATGATTCTGGTCTCGGAAGTGATGTTGCAGCAAACGCAAGTCTCTCGTGTGCAGATTATCTTCAAGCGATTCCTCGAACAATTTCCCACGATTCAGGATTTAGCAAAGGCTTCAAACAAAGACGTGATCATCGCATGGAAGGGGATGGGGTATAACAGCCGTGCATTACGGCTTCGCGATGCGGCGGCAACAGTTGTCGATCAGTACAATGGCATATTTCCGCGAGAGCTTGAAGAACTTCTGGCGATCAAAGGGATTGGTGCGTACACCGCTTCCGCGATTCGCAACTTTGCGTTTCATATTCCAACACCGTGCGTGGATACGAATATCCATCGCATTATGCATCGCGTGTTTGAAGGGCCGGAGCCGGAGAAGATTAATCGTGAGACACAGAAGAAGGTGTTGGGATTGGCGGAAAAGACGTTGAAGGTTGCATTGGATACCCTCACCCCCGGCCCCTCTCCCACAGGGAGAGGGGGGGCGGCCGACTGGCATGCCGCCCTCATGGATTTTGGCTCTCTCACCTGCAAAAAGAATAATCCATTGTGTGAGGAATGCCCGATGGCGACCGGTATTTGCAAAAGTGCATTTAGCATAAAACGTCATCGTACTGGCGTAACAGCGACGCCGGCGTCGCTGTTACGGGCAGTGGAACCCGGCCGCCAATCCGGCGGGAAATTTATCCCCAATCGAATTTTCCGCGGGCGTATCGTGGATGTTCTTCGTGATGCGGAAAATGGATTAGATGAACAAAAAATTGGTTCAAGTATTTGTCTCGATTGGGATGAGGCTGAACATCTCGAATGGTTGCGAGGATTATTGAAGGGGCTGGTGCGAGATGAGATGGTAGTCTTGCGCGAAAAAAACTATGTACTGAAGGATTGAAGATATCGAAAGCGTAACAGCGACGCCGGCGTCGCTGTTACGGCAAGCATGTTCATGGGAACTCTTACTTCGCCATCTCTTCAAATCTTCTCTCGCGAATCACGTTCACTTTGATTACACCGGGATAGGTGAGTTCGTTCTCCACTTTTTTCGCAATGTCTTTCGCAAGTCGCTCCTGACCAAGGTCATCGATCTTCGCGGTATCCACATAAATGCGGATTTCGCGTCCGGCCGAAACGGCAAAGGCGCGGGAGACACCCTCAAAGGTTTTCGCGAGTTCTTCGAGTTCACGCAGGCGCTTGAAGTAATCTTCAATCGATTCGCGACGAGCACCCGGGCGAGCGCCGGAGATGGCGTCAGCGGCGGCGACGATAAATGCTTCCGGTGTTTCCATCGGAATATCTTCGTGGTGTGCGGCGATACAGTGAATTACTTCAGGACGAACCTTGAAGCGCTTTGCGATTTCCACACCGATCTCCACGTGCGTGCCGGCGACTTCATGGTCCAGCGCCTTGCCGATGTCGTGGAGAAGACAACCTTCCGTCACAATCATCGCATTGGCCCCGATTTCCTCCGCGAGCATGCGGCCGACACCGGCCATTTCCACGGAGTGCTTCAAGACGTTCTGACCGTAGCTGGTGCGGAAGCGCAGGCGTCCGATAATCTTGAGAAGATCTTGCGGATACCCCGTAATGCCAAGTTCTTCGGTCGCACGCTTGCCGAATTCCAGCATCATCTTGCCGACCTGTTCCTTCATTTTCTGCACCACTTCTTCAATGCGCGCAGGCTGAATGCGCCCGTCCTGAATCAGCTTCTCCATCGCGAGCTTGGCCACGTAGCGGCGCGCGAGATCGTAGCCGGAGATGATGATGACGCCGGGCGTATCGTCGATGATCACATCCACACCCGTTGCCTGCTCAAACGCATTGATGTTGCGACCTTCCTTGCCGATGATCTTTCCCTTCACGTCATCGGAAGGCAGCTGCACCACCGTCGCCGTTGATTCGGTGGCCACTTCAGAGGCATAGCGCTGCATGGCCTGGGCCATCAAATCCTTCGCCTCATCTTCGGCCTCTTCTTTCATACGTTCTTTGATCAACCTGACTTGCTGGGCGAAGAACGGAGAGAACTCGTCTTCCAATTCTTTCTTGAGCTCCTCCTTTGCCTCCTCCGCCGAAAGCTTGGCGACTTTTTCCAGAGCTTGGCGATGCTGGGACTGGGTGTCCTTTAATTCCGCTTTCACCTCCGCCACTTCGGCTTCTTCTTTTTGCAAATGCTCACGCTGTCGCTCAACTTCTTGTACTTTCTGGTCGAGGATTTTTTCTTTCTCTTCGGTGCGTGCTTGGTCTTTTTGCAGTTTTGTCTGCAGTTCATTCGCTTGCAGGCGCGCGTCCGTCAAAATTTCCTTGGCGCTGGCCTTGGCTTCTGTTTCTGCCGCGCGAATTTGCGCTTTTGCTTCGGCAACTTGCGCGGTCATTTTCTGAAGCTCCTGCCTGCGTACATCGATTTCAGCCTGGAGCGATTTACTGATGCTTTGTCCTTTGCTGCTGGAAAACCACATCCAGCCTGCCGCAAGCCCCATCAGGGCTCCGACGAAGAGTACGAGTAATATCATGGGATCCATACAAGCGGGGGAGAGTGACGAGTAAAGGAGGCGCTAGCCGCAAGAGCGGAAGCCTCAGGAAGAGAAAGCGATGAAAGAAAGAGGGGAGAGACATAGGAGGTTGTCACGAGGCGGCGCCTGTGACGGAAAACTGGCGATAGTGTACGCGACCGCCGGTCCAAGGGCGAGAACAAATTAACCGCTCTGGGATGCGCAATCCACGATGGTCTGCGAAAAAGACGGATTGCAAATTCACGGTGACTGTGGCCTTGATCCGGGCTTGCTTGCTTCCGAAGTGGTTCCACAAGGGTATGGAACCTTTGGGAATGAGAGCTGTATTCAAATTTTCAACCATTGTTGACAGAGGTTTCAAAAGATCTCTCCTCGCTTCCCTGAGCACGCGCTGAAATGTGTGCATGCTTCACTCTGCCCTTTTGCCGGTTCTTGCTTGGTTGTTTTTCGCGCAATCTGCGTCTGCACACTTCGTGATCAGTGAGGTGATGTGGATGGGGAGCGATCTCAGTACCGCCGATGAATGGATCGAGCTTGCTGCGATTTCCGACACACCTCAGTCCGGCATGCAGAGTTTAAGCGGCTGGACACTGACGTCTCTCGCGGGCAACGGGACTGATACCGTGTTGGCACGTTTCGGGTCTTCGGCAGGAATTCCCAGTGGCGACTATGCAGTGGTCAGCAATTATCCGGCATCCCAATCGCGGCTGGCGGTCGCGCCGGTATTTGTCAGTACGAGCATGTCGTTGCCCAATACCAAGCTTCGTCTTCGTTTGCGCAACCCCGCTGGCGCCATCGTGGATGAAGTTGATGACGGCGTGGGCGCTCCCTTTGCCGGTGCCAATACCACGGGCAGTCCGAAGGCGAGCATGGAGCGCATCATCCTCGCAGGATCCGGTGCAGACAAAACAAATTGGCGAACCGCCAGTACCACTCGTGGGATTGACGAAGGAATTGTCATGTTTGGAACTCCCGGGTTTGAGAATGGATCAGCCCAGGCTTCTTCATCAGCATCGAGTCTGCATTCTTCCTCTGAATCATCGGGTGTACTAATTTCATCCGAGCCCTATATAGAGCCAAAAAGTGA
>CAYUWH010000043.1:1467-2618 GCA_964448615.1 uncultured Candidatus Peribacteria bacterium | reverse complement strand
CAGTTCGCTGCTTCTTCTTCGGGTATCAAATGTCAGTGGGAATTCGGCGATGGTGCCGTGAGTGAGAGTTGTAACCCTCCGTATCACACGTACAGCCAGCCGGGATCGTATGACCTCACTCTTTCCTTGATGAATCAGTGTAGTACTACAGTGGTACATACTCTTGATGTTTTTGTTGCCCAGAAAAATACGAATATATCAAGATCTTCGTGTAAGCCGACAGCCTTCAGCGGAGTGGTCCTCTCGGAAATCATGCCGAATCCCCGGGAAGGAGAAGAAGAATGGATTGAACTCTTCAATCCTTCCAATGAAATGCTATCGCTGTGTGGCTGGTCACTGGATGATAGTTCCGGAGGCAGTAAGGCCTTTGCGCTGGACAGTATCAATCTGGCGCCCCAGCAATATCTCGTGCTGCCCTCCTCTGTTACCAAGATTACCTGGAACAACGAAGATGAGTTTGTGCGACTCATTGCGCCGTTGGCGCGCGGCGGAACGTCTGTTGTGCAAGAAATTAGATACGAACGTTCTCAGGAACGGCAATCGCTCCTTGCAACGGCCGGAACATGGTTGCCCTCGCGCACCCCCACCCCCGGCTCTGGAAATGCGGCCGGCAAGACTGAGGATCTTGCAACACTGCCTGCCATCGTCATTCGCGCAGTACTGCCGAATCCTGCAGGAAAAGATACGGGCGCGGAATGGGTGGAGCTGGAGAATCTTTCGGGGAGGCCCAAATGGTTGCATCACTGGGTGCTTAAAACCGCGTCGTCACAGTTCTTACTCGAAGAGCTGGTTCTCGCAGCAGGGGAACGAAAACGACTCTATCTTGGGGATACATTGGCTCTCGCAAATACCGATGGCTCGCTTGGCTTGGCAAATGCATATGGAGAGCTTGTTGCGTATATCAATTGGGCAATGACGGCTCAAGGGGAGGTGATTGAGCAAGAGTGGAAACAGTATCGATCAATGACCGCAAAGCAGGTTCAAGAAGAGGAGTGGAAACCACAGGGAGTCGATACAGAGTTTGAAGCGGCATTTCCGACAAAATTATTAATAAAAAATTTATATAGTGAAACAGTTAGAGCCCTAATAGAAAACAAAAAAATTGATCAACTTTGGTATTCAAAAAATGGGAGTGAATCGGGGGTGATTCT
>CAYUWH010000043.1:0-1367 GCA_964448615.1 uncultured Candidatus Peribacteria bacterium | reverse complement strand
ATGGATGTGAAGGGGCCGCTGATTGGGTCCGGGAGTGTGGTGCGCTTTAAGGCCACTCTTCCAAGCCAGTGGTATCTCTCAAAAAATGGAGGAGCATACCAAGAATTCTCCGGAAGTTTGGTGATAAAAGCCGATACAAAACTCGCAGTGTACGCAGTTCCAATTTTGGCTAACAGTAGGGCTGAAACGAAATTAAAAACCCCGATAATTCATAAAATTTTGCTCACAAAACAGGAGAAGTACCCCTCGGAAATTGTCTTCTCAGAAATTGCCCCGTCTCCGGCGAAGGGGGAGGAGGAATGGATAGAGTTGTATAACTTTAGTGATCAAAGAATTTCTCTTGGTGGCTGGATGTTAGGTCTAGAAGGCAAAAAACCGAAGGTCATCCCTGCACAAATCGGCATTGATCCGAACGCGTATCTTGTGCTGACCTCGAAGCTGACGGGGGTAAGCTTAAAGAATGCAGGGGATACGGTGATTCTTCAATCACCCGACGGCAAGATCGTGCGGCGCGTACGCTATCCTCAAATCAAAACAGGGTACACCTATCAAAATTCTAATTTGAGTTCAGCCCTGTACGATAAGCAAAACGATTGGTGCATTTCTACGACTCCGACCATCATGTCCGCCAATCGCTGCACGGCTGCAGTAAAGAAGGTGAAGAAGGCTGCGGCTCCGAAAAAGTCCTCTAAGAAGTCATCCGCAAGCGCGGCTTCCAAGAATAGTGTCTTGGAGGGGATGAAGGGGCAGATTGTAAGTGGGAGTGGGAATGCGCTCCAATTATCCTCAGAGAAGCCACTTTCCTCGCTTGGAATGGGTTTGATCACGATATTCATCACCATTAGTGCTTTTGGGGTGTTGTTGTGGCAGAAGGGGAAATGAATGCCTATATGTTCTATTTATATCCGTTTCTCTGGCACCTAGCTGTTGCGTCCGAGAAAGACGTACGTTATAATGTACGTATGAATAAATTTATGACGATTACAGAGGCAAGAAAGAACATCTATGCCCTGGTTGATGAGGCGGAGCATCCGGGCATGGCCATAGCCCTTACCCACAATGGCACTCCTAAGGTCGTGGTGATGTCTTTTGAGGAATATGAAGGGTGGCAAGAGACCATGGAGATTATGGCTGATCCGGAGCTGGATAAGGAGCTTGAGGAAGCGATAAAAGAGATGAAGGCGGGGAATCTTCACAAAGATACTATTAGCTTCGAGGAGGCAAAGAAGAGGCTCAAGCTCTAATATGTACACGCTTGAAATCAAAACGAAGGCGTTGAAGCAAATTGAAAAACTACCCCAACACGATAAACAGAAGGTTTTTGCTTCTATCGAGGTTCTTAAAGAAAACCCGTTGGCCGGCAAGCA
>CAYUWH010000042.1:9146-11220 GCA_964448615.1 uncultured Candidatus Peribacteria bacterium | reverse complement strand
GGTGATCTACCGTCCACCTTCTGCTACACTTTCGCTGTGAATCTCTCTACGCCCCTCTCAAAGGTTCTGCGCACAACGAACGATCACATCGTTGCGTTGGAGGCGATGGGGATGAAGACGGTAGGGGATTTGTTGTTGTATCTGCCGCGTTCGCATGAAGACTTGAGCCAGATGCTGACGCTCGGTGATGCGCCGCTTGGCGAAAAAGTCTCGATCCGCGGTCAGGTGGATCAGGTGAAGGTAAAGCGTCTGCGCGGCGGACGCGTGATCGTGGAGACGGTGTTTACGGATAGTGAAGGAAGTACGGCGGTCGTGAGCTGGTTCAACCAAGCGCACGTGAAACGCATGCTGCCCGATGGTGCGGAAGTGGTGCTGACGGGGAAAATTACGGAGAAAGGATTTCGACTGCAATTCCAGAGTCCGCAATTCGAAATTGCGGGAAGCAGGCCACTGCTTCACGCAGGGCGGCTGGTGCCGATTTATCCGCAGCATGACATCATTAATACCAAATGGCTGCGCGAGAAAATGCATCTCGTGCGTGAGGCGATCGATTTGCTGCCGGAAACATTGCCGGAGGAAGTTTTGAAGGAAGAAGATCTGATGTCCCGCAAAGATTCCATTCGTGCGCTGCATTTTCCGGAAGAACCGGAGGAAGTGGCGAGGGCGCAGGCCAGGATGGCATTCGAGCACATGTACAAGATTCAGCAGGAGGCGCTGGAACGGAAGAAGGAATGGCAACAGGATGTGCAGGAGCGTTTGCGCATACCCATGGATGTGGAGCTGATTAAAGCGTTCTTTGCATCATTGCATTTCACGCCAACCGGAAGCCAAAAAGTGGCGATCTATGAAATTCTCAAAGATATGGAAAAAGATGTCCCGATGTCGCGTCTTCTCGAGGGAGATGTGGGCTCCGGAAAGACATTAGTCGCGACGGCGGTGATTGCGACCGTATTGCGTGCGCATGGCCAAGCCGCACTGATGGTGCCAACCGAAGTGCTTGCGAAACAGCATGCCCAGAGTGTGACGCGCATGCTGCTGAATCTGCATAGCTATATTCAAAAAGAGCGCCCGGAACTCCTGTTCAAGTTGCCGAATGTCGCATTGCTCACAGGCTCGACGCCGGGTTCCGAAGCACTGGATCTCAAGCGAAGATTGGCTTCGGGCTTGATCGATCTGGTGATCGGTACACATGCTTTAATCGAAGACACGGTGCAGTTCAACGATCTGAAGTTGGTGATCGTGGACGAGCAGCATCGCTTCGGAGTGGCGCAGCGCGCACGGTTGAAAGATAAGGGCTCTCCGCATTTTCTTGCGATGACCGCCACGCCGATTCCGCGCACGCTCGCGCTCACGGCGTATGGCGATCATGATCTTTCCGTGTTACTGGAAAAGCCCGGGAATCGTAAAAAAATCGAAACAAAGGTCGTGGATCCCAACAGTCGCAAGACCGTCGAGCATTTTATTGACCTCAAGATCGGGGAGGGGAGACAAGTGTTCGTGATTTGTCCGCTCATCAAAGGATCCGAGGCGGAGGAAATCAAAGACGTGAAAAGCGTGGCGCAGGAGGCTGATCGTCTGCGCGAAAGTTTTCCGCACCGTCGGATTGCGGTCCTGCATGGAAAAATGACGTCGCCGGAAAAAGAGGAAGTGATGCGTGCCTTTAAAGATCGCGAATATGATTTGCTGGTTTCCACCTCGGTGATTGAAGTCGGCATTGATGTTCCGAATGCGACGATCATGGTGATCGAAGGTGCCGAGCGTTTTGGCTTGGCACAGTTGCATCAATTCCGGGGGCGCGTTGGAAGAGGGGAGCATCAGAGTCATTGTTTCCTCTTTACCACTGTCTCAGAACAGTCGCATTCCCCGCGCCTGAAGGCGATGGAGGAATTTGATTCAGGATTCCATCTCGCGGAGATTGATTTGAAATTGCGCGGTCCGGGCGAGATCTTCGGGTTGCGCCAGAGCGGATTGCCGGATTTCCCGTTCCCGGTGAGCCTATTTCAGCCGGAATTGGTGATGAAGGCTCGGAAAGCGGCTGAACGCATGATTGGTGTGAGTTGGAAGAGCGCAGCCT
>CAYUWH010000042.1:3988-9046 GCA_964448615.1 uncultured Candidatus Peribacteria bacterium | reverse complement strand
AAGGAAATGGGGTACGATGATGAAGATTTGCGCGTGCTCGGTGAAGTGAAAGATTATCGCTTCGGCAGTGTCGTGAATGCGCTTTCGAATGAGAATGTCGTGGTGCCTGTGCACCCCAGTACGAATTTTGATGAACAGAAATTCCTGACATTGCTTCGGGGATCCATCTCACTCACGCGTGATGAAAAGTGGCGCATCATCCAGGCGATCCCCAAGCTCAGCCAATTCCAGATCGATGAACTCCAGAAGATCCTGGAAGAAGAGCGCCGGAAGTTCTCCGAGCTTTCACCGAAGCATTTGCTCCAACTCATGAAGCTCGAGCAGAAGCATGCGCAGGATTGGACGGATCTGCAGACGGTCGCAGTCCAGCAGAATGCGGCAGCCCAAGAGCAGCAGCAGGCTGAAGAGATCAGGAAGCAGTTGGGGCTGTAATACGTCCTCATCAAGTGGGAGAAGGTGGCCCCTCAGAGCCGGATGAGGGTCTCACCCCACGTTCACCACAAACCACGTCACCAGCGCGAGCCAGACGATCGTCAGGCCGATTCCTTTCCAGAGCCCACGGCCCATCCAGCGATGTATCGTCGAGAACAGTAAAAAGAGAAACGTGCCGAACGCGAAGTTTAGGACGAGAGGCGATTGAAACAGGCCGTCAATGAATGGAATGGTAAATGGCAATTGCTTCAGGCTTTGATACGCTCCGAGTAGATACACCAAGCAGTACCAGGCGAGCAGCCAGCCTGCATAGAGCCGGAAGGTATCGCTGAGCGGGAAGTACTGCTCTGCTTCCGCGGGGGCAGCAGCAGTGGCAACAGTCTGCTGATAGGATGAAGCTGCAGGAGGGGATTCTTGGGGAGCAAACGCAATCTCCGGCGTGATGTGCTCGGCGAGAATACTGCGCTTACGCAGCTGTTCACGGGCATCTTCCGCATTGCGCGCATCGATCGCGCCGCGCGCTTCTTTTCCGTCCAGGCTTTGGCCGATGTAGTTGAACTTCGGCATATGTTCTTCAGGCAAGATTACTGTTTCTCGATGTGATCCACGATATAGCGGACAGAAGCTTCAAGACTCTTTGGGGCACTTACTTCGAAATGACTCGTGTCGTTCCAGGCTTTGTACCCCACCACGAACTCTCCCTGCGTGCGTACTTCGCCATCCGCGGCGCCGGCGCTCGCCAAGCTGCCTGCCATCAGATTTACGACCAGCGGGCCTCCGCCGAGCTCCGTTATATCCTGTGTGCTGATTTCCACGTGCCACAGGTAAGAAGTCGTTGTTCCGAATGACTTGAACCACCAGTTCTTGTGAACGGGGAAGCAGAAGCCGATGTGGGTTGAGCAGTATCGTTGCGTCCACTGCGCATCGTCCGTACCGGCCTTGGCCATCGTGGCGGTTGCTGCTTCAAGATGGTTGTCGGTCATTGCGGCGGCCGAGGAGGCCACTGGAGCGGAAGATGCTTGTGCGGAGGAAATCGCGGCACTCGACACCACGGGTTTTGCACTGCTCTTCGCGGCGGATGAGACAATGATGCTGCTCACATTTGAGGACATCGCTTCACTGCTTTCTGTCGAACTGTTCACGTTTGAAATTTCCGAAGACGATGATTCGCTGGAAGAAGATTCTTCAGTGTCCAGGAGCGTAATTTGTTCCACGCGCATGATCATCGCGTCGCCTTCAACCGTCGGGCGCACGGCACCGAGAACGGCCACGTGTTTATCGGCGTAGAGATTCAAATCGAGATCGTTGCTTTCCAGTAAGACAAAGCGTCCATCATTTAATGCCAGGCGATGTGAGCCCTGCATGTAAATGCTCATACCTGCATCCTGCAAGATGCCTTGGTAGGACACGTTCGGCGTTTCGGCTTGCATCGAAGAGGCTTCGGAAGATGCAGTGCTGCTTGCGGACGATGTTTGATCTCCAGCTGGCATGGAGGCTGTGCAAGCACCCAGTGCGAGGCAGAGGCCGGAGACAATAAGAAGTCGAGAAGGCAAAGGAGTCATGATGAAAAGAAATGAGTCCCAAGTATACCTTCTTGCAGGTAAAAGCGAAACTTTCAAAACGCCTTATTCTCTTTGTAATATTCTTGTTATTGCCTTATTTGGAAACGGGGGACTGGTTACAGGCCGCTTTGCTTGCGGGCCATTGTTGTGGCGGTGGGAAAGGGATTCGAACCCTTGAAACCCTTATGGGGTTTAACCGATTTCAAGTCGGTCGCCTTCGACCACTCGGCCATCCCACCGTTGCCAGAATAGCCGAAGAGTCGGGAATCGGCTATAGTGCCGTTGAATGCTTCCCTCCCTTCGCAAAGGCAAAGACTGTATCGGGGTCTCGGTGGTATTTTTCTGCCACGACGGCAACGGGAGGTTTTTAATGGCGAAGAGGGGGAGTGCGTCCCGCGACGAGCATGGGGTGTGGGATATCGGGGCTGGGAGCATTGAATTCGGCGATACGATCGAAGAAACGTTGAAGAGGGAAATCAAAGAAGAATATTGCACCGATGTGCTGAGTGCGGAATTTCTCGGGTATCGAGATGTGCATCGTGAACACCATGGCGAACAGACGCATTGGGTCGCGCTCGATTTTGCAGTAAAGGTGGAACCCGTGACGGTCGGCAATGGCGAGCCGGACAAGTTTGAGGAAGTCCGCTGGTTCACGCTTGATGCAATGCCCAAGGAATTGCATTCACAGTTGCCGCGCTTCTTGGAGCTCTATCGTCATCGACTATCGTGATTATTCTTCCTCCTTGAGGTCGTCCATCAGCTTATTGGCGCCGAATGCGTGTGCTTCGCCGAGTTTTTGGCGAAGCTCCACGGTTTTGGGCATTTGATCGGCGGGCACGTCGCGACCTTTCCAGAATTCCCGGAGCGATTCCAGATAACCAGGTTCATGGAGCAGTTTTTCCACATATGGCTTTGTCTGGATGCGGAAGCGGCTGAGCGAGAGATGATGCATGAAGCCGAAGATGCAGCTGACAAGCGCATCTTCTCCGCCGTGCACTTCCACGCGTACTTCATCCAGCACGGCATCGATAATGCTTTCGCTGTCGAGTCCTGCGAGAAACTTCAGATCATCCGCCGGACCGGAAGGGAAGTAGTGATTCACCCCGAGGCGTCGCAGGGAGCACGGAAGCTGGAAGTCCGCGATCAGATCGGCGACTTGTGATGCGAGACCCCCTTCGCTGTGGTGATCTTCCACCACGACAAGATGCAGCGTTTCAAGGGCGGCTTTGACGACGGTTGCGGCATCGATCGGACGAATGCAAGACACATTCAGCACGCGGACTTGAAGCGGTTCTTCTCCATCCGCTAATTCTTTCGCAGCGGCAAGCGCATCGTGCACGCATTGTCCCGTTGCAAGAATCGTGACTTTATCCGTGAAATCATCGGCACCGAATACGAGGTCAATGGCACCGTTGTACACATACTTTTCGTCGTAGATCACCGAGCCGTCCGGGCTCATCAATTGCGGCTGACCCGAGCGTGGGGAAAATACATAAACGCTCTGCGTGCCTTCCGCGACAAGGTCCAATCCTTTCTCTGCCATCGCGCCCGCTTGATTGGAATCGGCGGGCATCCAGATTTGCGTATGGTCGAAGGGAATATTCAGATAGTTGCGCTCTTGGTGCGTTTCCCCGTCTTCGCCAACGCTCAAGCCCGAGTGCGTGCAATCGTGCAGCACGGAGCAGGGGACGTGTCCGGCATTGATATCGATGAGACGCGCATTCGCGCGCGCTTCGTTGGTGCCGAATGCCGCGAACGTGTATGTGACAGGCAGCAAACCCGCCTGACGCATGCCGGCCGCGACCATGTACATGTTCGCTTCGGCCGCACCGCAGTTGATCACGCGCTCAGGGAATTCCTTTTCCACTTCATCAAAACCGCCCGAACCTGCGAGATCGCCGTGCAGCACGACGATGCGCGGGTCGGACTTCATCATGTTTTTGATGTGCACGGCACCGAAATCTTTGCGAGCGGCTCCTTTTTCTTTCGTGATCGTGCGCGTTCCGTGCTTCGGGGCGTGTAATACTTCCGATGCCGGCAGTGCGTTCTGATACTTCTTGCTCAGGGCTTTGCGGATCGGTTCGTATTCGTTGATAACGTCATCGAGTGGCGGCAATTTTGCGAGCTCCGCTTTTGCAAGCTCATCCTTCATCGGCGTGCCGTGGTAGTCCGCTTTTCCGGCATTGGATGCTTTTTCCATCGTCTCCACGCCAAAGCCCATTGTCGTGTAGTAGCAGAGAATGATGGGGCGGCCCTTGCCGACGAGTGCATCGGCGGCATCGAGGGCGGCTTCTACTTGCGCGGGATCATTGCCGTTTTGCACTTCGATGACGGCCCAGCCCATGCCCTGAAACATCTTGGCGAGATCCGCTGCCGCCACTTTGGAAGGAATGCCGCTGAGTTGAATATCATTGAGGTCCACATGCACCATCAGCGTATCGACCTGAAGTTTGGAAGCGAGACGCGCGGCTTCCATGATTTGCCCTTCTTGCGAATCGCCATCGCCCATCAACACGTCCGTAATCCCTTTCTGTTTGCGCAGCTTCCAGCCGAGCGCGTGACCGAGCGCATTGCTTACGCCTTTGCCGAGTGGGCCGCAGCCGAACGGAATATCGCCGATGCCGGCTTCTGCATGGCCAGGAAGTCCGCCCGGAGTGCGGAAGTGTTCGATAATGGCTTGTGGAGTTTGCAGACGAGGATCATTGCCTTCTTTTCCTCCGAGATACTGCAGGCCGTAGGCGAGCAGCGAGAGATGTCCTGCACTCATGCGCAATGCGCTATCGACTTTCGGGTCGCGGCGGCGCAGAAGTCCGTAGGCAAAGGTGAAACTTGAGAGAGGGCCGCCTGGGTGTCCGGATTTGTGTTTCGTCGGTCCTTCGATGCAGAGATATTTCATGATCGTGTGTGCCAGCTCATACGCGCGGAGATCATCTTTCGAAAGTTTCTTTCCTTCCTCCGGTCCGATCCATATCGTCTCCATCATGGATTCTGCTCCTAGTACGCGTTGAGCGGAAAGGGGAACGATGGAAGGATCTTTTCCAATGAGAGTCTTGGCGGAGGGGCG
>CAYUWH010000042.1:2094-3888 GCA_964448615.1 uncultured Candidatus Peribacteria bacterium | reverse complement strand
ACGTTCGAACAATTTCAGGCGATCGACATTCGCGTGGGGCGTGTGCTCTCCATCGAACCGTTTCTCGAAGGAAAGTATTCGACGCACATTTTGAAGATCGATTTTGGTCCGGAAATCGGGGAGAAGAAATCGCTCGCGAAACTCAAGCCGTTGTATGAAGGTCCCGAGCTGGTGGGCAAGCATGTTCTGGGTGTCGTGAATTTCCCGCCGCGGCAAATCGGGAAGCATTTCTCCGAGGTGCTGACGTTGGGTGTCACGGATGCTGAAGGCAACGTGGTCCTCATTCAACCGGATCGCGAAGTGCCGGTCGGAGGAAAACTGCATTAAGCGCATCGGCTGTGTGGTAGCACTCCTCGGACTCTTCGGTTTCCTCGGCTTCTTCGGACTCCTCAATTCGTCACCACCACCATCGCCTTTGGTCCTTTCTCGATTTCCTCTTTTACGCCCGTCCAATCATGGATGGCGTCGAAGAAGACATGTTGGTCATAGCGATAGTTCTCGCCGCGCTTGGTGCCGACGTCGTGCGTGACGAATTCATCGTTGTCAAATCCTGTGACGACGAGCATGTGATACCACGGGCCCGCGCCGCTGAAATACGGATTGCCAAGTTTGCGTCCTGCTGCGGGGACAATCACAGGGTTTCCCTGGGCGACTTCTTTCTTGATATCGTCGATTGTGATGTTGGTCACTGCCTTCGCTTCGTGTCCGTAGTAGTCTCTTGCGATTTGCGCGACCTCTTCCGCCGTCACATCGATGTCATAGCCGTTTTCTGTTTCCCACTTCAGCAGCGCCTGCAACTCCTGCTCGGCTTGCTCAAACGAGAGCGGCGTTCCTTTTAAATAGTGATGAACCAAGATCAGACTCATTTCTTCGCACGCTTCTCCATGGGCTTCATCCCAATTGGCGAATGGCGCTTGCGGAACAAACGTCATGCGAATTTGTACGCTTTCGGGTACCAAAGATTCTTCTGCAAGATCATCGTGGTCGTCTGCAATTTCTTCCTGTGGCGCGGGTGCGGTGTCTTGCGGCGCGGTGAAGACGACGTCTGGGGCAGCGGTGCATCCAACGAGCAAGGCGCTGAGAGTGACGGTGATCGCAAGGGAATTTCTCATGCATCCAGTGTACATGCTCCAGAGCCGGAGAGTAGGATACGGCCATGACAAAACATGTTCTTGCTTTCGTTGCACTCTCGCTTCCTCTTGCTGCACTCGCTGCGACAGTTCGTTTTTACGACGTACCCGATAGTGTGTGGTATGCGGACTATGTCTATAAAGCTGCAGATGATGGGATTGTCAGCGGGTACACCGATAGTCAGGGGCGTCTGACGGGGGAGTTTGGTCCGGGCAACAGTCTCACGATTGCAGAAGCATTAAAAATGACGATGGAATCTTCGCGATTCCCTGCGGATGCTTTACGTACGGACAGCGTGTTCCAGGGGCACTGGGCGCAGCGCTATGCCGATGCAGCGGTCGAGGCGGATTTCCATCTCGTCCTCACACGCTCTTCGCTTGATCGTCCCGCGACGCGCGCGGAAATGGCGCAAATGGTCACTGATGCCTATGACGTTCATCCGAAGGACTTGGAAGATC
Organism: uncultured Candidatus Peribacteria bacterium; assembly: GCA_964448615.1. Classification (GTDB taxonomy): domain Bacteria; phylum Patescibacteriota; class Gracilibacteria; order Peribacterales; family Peribacteraceae; genus CAYUWH01. The sequence continues at coordinate 2,299 of CAYUWH010000042.1, read as the reverse complement.
TCAACGATTACACGGATGTCAGTATGAATCATGAACACGCGCTTGCGATTGAAGCAGTGACCATCGATGACATCATGGTCGGAGATGGCCGAGCAGAGCACTGCCGGAGTGCGCAAACATGCGTGCGCACAACCTTCCGTCCCGATGAGAGATTAAATCGTGCGGAAGCCGTGAAGATCGTGCTTGTCGCTCGTGATGCATGGAG
>CAYUWH010000042.1:0-1994 GCA_964448615.1 uncultured Candidatus Peribacteria bacterium | reverse complement strand
CCGACGCATACGAGCTATCCTTCCATGAACGCACTGGAATCGGTGGGCACGAACGGTTGGTACAAGTTCCAGTTCATGACGAAGGGCACGTATCACTATCACAATCACCTCAAGCCTTCCGATACGGGCACGATCATTGTGGAATAATTTTCAATTATTACTTCTTAATTTTCAATTTATGAAATTGTTCATGGATACCGCCAATGTCGATCACGTCCGCGAGGTCGCCTCGTGGGGAATCCTCGACGGTGTCACCACCAATCCCAGTCTCGTCGCCAAAGAGGGCAAAGATTTCAAGCAGACGATTCTTGCAATGTGCAAATTGGTGCCGTGCGTGAGCGCACAGGTGACGGCGGCGGATTTTGAAGGCATGAAGAAGCAGGGCACGGAGTACACCAAGTGGCACAAGAACGTCGTGGTGAAAGTCCCGATGACGACCGAAGGACTGAAGGCGCTTTCCTACTTCAAATCCAAAGGCATCAAGACGAATACGACTCTTGTTTTTTCCCTCTCTCAAGCCATTCTCGCCGCAAAGGCCGGCGCGACCATCATCAGTCCATTCGTGGGGCGGCTCGATGATATTTCGGAAGATGGCATGTTACTGATCGCGGACATTATGGAAGCGTGGAAGCATTATGGATTCAAGACGGAAGTCCTCGTCGCATCGGTCCGGCATCCCTTGCATGTTACGCAAGCGGCGAAGCTTGGTGCGCATATCGCCACTATTCCATACGACCTGTTTCCTAAGCTTGCCAAGCATCCTTTGACAGACAGCGGACTCAAGAAATTTTTGGAAGACTGGGAAAAGACGAAGAAGTAAGTTCTGACCTAGAAATCTTCCTCCTGTCGATAGCGTTTCCGCCGTTTGAGGATGGCATTCATCAGCGGTTTGCCGAGCCAGCCGCGTCGCACGAATGCCTGCATCATGCCGCGGAATGAGCTGAACAATTCCCTCCATGGTTGCCCGTCTTCGTCGAACACCTGGCGGAGTACATGATAAACGGCTGAGGGCTGATGCGCCTGATCGTCGAAAAATGTTTCGGGGATGGGATTCACCAGGATGAAGATAGAGAGCGCTTGGTCATCGCGCGCTTCTTTCGTGGGCAAGATCGAAATTGTCTCCGCCCATTCGGCGGCAAGGTTTTGCTTTCTCTCGATGATGCGTTGCTCCGTTGATGTATTGAGTTCCTGGGGGATCTTCAGCGATGCGCGCACCGTCTTGAGAATGTAGATGATGCGCTCTTGTATCTGTTCGTGATACAGATTGTGTTGTTCGATATTGGCGAGAATGTCCCGCAGATCGCGCCGCGCTTGTCGGTGCAGCTCGCCGTCGTACTGGAGATCCTTGGCTTGTTCGAGAAGATATGCCGCAAGCTCTCTCGCGAGCGTGCTGATGCGCGCGACGGGATCGTCGACGGGATGCTCGGTCATTGCCAGTATACTCAGCGTGCGCTCCAGTACGTAGTTGTCGGACGTACTGTCCGGCGGTGGGGTGTGCTCTTCGGGATTCATGCGTATACTCGGAGGGTCGGTCCATCTTTCTCTTCACGCACTCTCTATGTCAATGCAACTCGGTGTGATTGGTCTCTCGACGATGGGGGCGAACCTTGCGCGTAATGCCGCCCGGAACGGTGCGACGGTTGCTGTCTTCAATAGAACAACCGAGAAAATGAAAGAGTTTATGGACGCGCACGGCAGCGAAGGAAAATTTATTGCCTGCGAGACACTGGAAGATTTGAAGAAGGCACTGAAGCCGCCGCGTCCGATTTTATTGATGGTGAAAGCGGGCAAGCCCGTCGATGACGTGATTGTAGAAGTGTTGCCGCACTTGGATACGGGCGATATTCTCATTGATGGCGGTAACAGTCATTTTTTGGAGACACAGCGTCGTGAAGCCGAACTCTCCGCAAAGGGGTTTCGGTTTTTCGGTATGGGCGTAAGCGGAGGAGAGGAGGGCGCACTCAATGGTCCGAGCATGATGCCGGGAGGGGAGA
>CAYUWH010000041.1:7971-11300 GCA_964448615.1 uncultured Candidatus Peribacteria bacterium | reverse complement strand
ATGCCGCGGGGAATCTCATCAAACACAACACGGAGCGCCTGGTGGGGCGCATCGACGGACTCACGAAAGATTTGCGTTCTCATCACGGCTCCGGCATACAGCCGCGCTTGGTGTATGCGGCCAGCGATGTGACGGAGCCATGGACGGTCGCCGAAATCATTGAGCAGGCGATTGCCAGAAGCATCGCGCCACACGAAATCGCGGTGCTCACGCAGAAAAATAAAGAATTGCTGCTCCACTACGAAGTGCTCAAGGCCAAGGGCATTCCCGCGCAGATGAGCGGCAAGTTGAATCTGCTCGATCATCCGCTCGTGTGTCAGGCGCTTTCGATTCTCAAGGCGATCGATAAGCCGCAGCAGGATGCCGCGCTTTCCGCCGCGCTATCGTGCGAGTGCTTCGGCTGTCATCCCGCGGATCTCGGGCGTCTCTTCCAATTGCGCCGCGAGCAGCAGAAATCGTTGTATGATTTGTTGCTGACGTTCGAGCAGGAAGACTCTCCACTGAAGAGCGTAACTCTCATCAATCGCGAGGCGTTGATCCATGCGCGAAATATTCTGCTCGCATTGCATCAGCAAATTCCCAATCGCACGATTGTCGCCACGCTCGAAGCCGTGCTCAAAGACTGCAAGCTGTTGCCGGTTCCTACTGCCGAACAAGCACACACGATTGATCTCGTCGACTTCGCGGCGCTGCAAGCCTTCTTCGATCGCGTACGGTATCGCGCGTACGAGCAATCGAATTTTTCGTTTGAAGTATTGTTGAGTGATCTTTCGTTTTATGGAAAAGAGGAATACGGCGATCTGAAAATGGGCTACGAACTGCCGCATCTCACGGAAGAAGGTGTGAAATTGATGACCGCACATCACAGTAAAGGACTCGAATTCGAAGTCGTGATTCTCCCGAATTTCCGCGAAGGGCATTGGGATAAAAAACGAAGTCCATCCGCGCTCTCGATTCCGGAGGATTTGCTGTTTGGTTGGGAGAAAGAAACAAAAGATTTTGAGAAGAATCAGGATGAACGCAGAGTCGCCTATGTCGCGATGACGCGTGCGAAGCGTGAATTGATCTTCGTGTGTCCGAGGCAGATCGTGAGTGTCGATAAGACCAAAGACACGATTCCGTCGGCGTTCTTCGCGGAAGCCGCTGTCACGGAAGAAATGGATCATGAACTGAAAGATCCGCTGCAAGTGTCGACACTGCTCTTGCAGCCCGTGCGGCATCTCGATGAGGAATTCAAAGCGTATCTCAAAGAGCGCATTGCCAACTTTGCACTCTCGCCGACCGCGCTCAATCATTTCCTGGAAGATCCGCAAATGTTTCTACTGCGCGACTTGTTGCAAGTGCCGGACGTGAAAGATGCGAATTTGGTCTACGGCAATGCGGCGCACGGTGCGTTGCGGCGTTGGGCATTGAGTGTGCAGGAAGGATTGCCGTTCTCGCGCGAGCAGTTTCTGGGAGAATTCAATAACTATCTCGTGGATCGCGAATTATTGACCGAGAACGAGCGCAAAAATCTCATGGCGCACGGCCAGGAAAATCTCGGGCGCTACTACGAGCAGCGCTTAGCGGGCGTGTTGCCGTTCGTGCAGAAAGTGGAATTCCCCGTGCGTGCGTTCCTTGATGACATCCCGCTCAAGGGCATGATCGACCGACTCGATACGGATCATCCGGATTCCGCGAAAGCCACGATCATCGATTACAAAACGGGCCGTCCCAAGACCGAAGGGGAAATCCGCGGCGGGACGCCGGGCGGCGTGCTTGCGAAGGATGCAGATTACTACCGCCAGCTGGCGTTCTATTCCTTGCTGCTGGAGCAAAGCCGCTCTCTGTACCATCCGGAAGTCTTCATGCTCGATTTCATTGGGGAAGACAGTGAGCACCCGATTCAGCGGGCGTTCCAGATCACGGAGACCGATCGCAAAGAATTATCGCAGCTCATCAGAAATGTGTGGGCGAAGGTCGTGGTGCTGGACTTCACGCCGTTATAAGGGGAATTGACAAAAAATAATTAATATGTATATTCACTAACATCTGAGAATAGTTCTCAGGAGATCTTTGACTCAAGAAGGAGGCACATCAGATGCGCATGTTCTTCGTCCCCGCGATGGTCGCGTTCCTGTTTGCGATGCTCTTCGGCTGCTTGGCGACGCCCTCAAGTTCGGCGCAGCCGCCCGTCGAACAGCAGACGAAGGATGCCTCGCCCTACGTGCGGGGGTTGGCCAACGACCACCCTGCCGGCTTCCCCAATCTGCTCATGGCGAGCTACATCGGGCAGCACAGCGACAAGTTGACCTACGAGCTGACGTTTGGCGAGAAGGTCGGCCCCTTCGCCGGTGATCCGGCAGCGACCGCCGTCATGGGCATCCTGAAGCCGATGATGCCACTCGAAGGCGTCAGCAGCACTAGCCCGGCAGGCGAAAAGAAACTGAAGGTGGTCTACACCCTGAAACCTGGGAAGGACCCCAAGGCGATCCTGAAGTGGATTCGCCTCGCGGACTTTGGCAAGCGGACCGCCGTCTACGATGTCGCCATCCAAGGTGTCACGACCGACGAGGTCACCCGTGCAGTAGGCCTCGAACTCGGTAAACTCGACGCGAAGGAGCGCGGGATCGCGGATATTGTCCGACACCCGACGATTCTGTTGCGTAGCGAGGTCGAACGGACCCAGGAAGGGTTTCGGGTCCGCCTCAATTACGAAGGCGTCAAATAATTCTCTCTTTCAAGTCTTAGCCACGTCGCTCTCGAGCGACGTGGTTCTTTAAAATGTCCTGCAAATGTGTTTTAAACTTCATGACTGCATGATGCCGGTGATTCACGCTGTTTTTTTCCTCGCGCTTCAGGAGGGCAAACGTGCGATCAAAGCCGTTCGGCTTGAAGCATGAGAGAAGCGGTAAGCCCGGAAGATAGTCTCCTTCGAGTTCATGGGAAATCGTTCCCTTACAAATTCCTTGAAAGAGGTGAATGTTGTTCTCATGATCCATGAAGGCGATGGTGCTTACGAAATGTGCGTTGCGATTTTCTTCCTGCTTCATGCGTTTCAAAAAATGGTCGATCCATTCTTGATCCGTCGCATCTTTGCCGGCACCCCATCGGCGTGTGTGGACACCAAGTTCTCCTGCGAGCGCCTCGACCACTAATCCTGAATCATCGGCAATCGCAGGAAGGCCGCTTTGCTCTGCATAAAATCTTGCTTTGAGTTCGGCATTCGCTTCATACGTTGCTCCTTCTTCCTCAGGATCTCCGAGAATCTGTTTCTCTTCCGGAGAAAAAAGTGAGATCGGCAAATCACGCAGGGCTTCGCTGATTTCCAGAAACTTTCCTTTGTTGCG
>CAYUWH010000041.1:0-7871 GCA_964448615.1 uncultured Candidatus Peribacteria bacterium | reverse complement strand
GGCTCCGGTGCCTCTTTAATCATCTGTTCGATATAGACCTTGCGTGGCTTGGCGCCATCGGCCGGGCCGACGATGCCTTTCTCTTCCATGATATCGAGCAGACGCGCGGCGCGCGCGTAGCCGACTTTCAGCTGACGCTGGAGCAAACTCGCCGATGCCTTGCCGCTGGCTTGCACCACGCGCACGGCATCGAAGAACAGATCGTCTCCGCCGTTGTCATCGGCTTCCAGATCGATGGTCATGGGAGGACGACTTCCGCTCATGCCGATATCGGTTTCATCCTCCGCCGTCGACTCATCATCTTGTGCCAAGCCGATCTGTTCCGTGATCTTGCCGCCGCCGGCGATCTTCACGGCGTTGATCACGCGCTCAACTTCTTTGGTGGAGAGGAAAATTCCTTGGATGCGCACGGGCTTCGGCGTTGACGCAGTCATGTACAACATGTCTCCTTTGCCGAGTAGATCCTCCGCGCCGATCGAATCGATGATCGTGCGGCTATCGACGGCGCTCACCACGCGAAAGGCCATGCGTGTTGGGATGTTGGCTTTGATCAAGCCCGTGATGACATCGACGCTCGGACGCTGCGTGGCGATGATCAGGTGCATGCCGACCGCGCGCGCCATCTGCGCGATGCGGGCGATCATCATTTCCGTGTCACGGCGATACTGACGCATCATAAGATCTGCGAGTTCATCGACGACCACAACGATGCGCGGCAGCAAATTCGCTTCATCGGTCTGCTTCTCATTGTATTCCTGAATATTGCGCGCGCCTTGCTCGGAAAGACGATGGAGGCGACGACCCATTTCCGCAACGGCCCAGCGAAGTGCCTGCAACGCCTTTTCCGCTTCCGTGATCACGGGGGTAAGCAGATGCGGGATGCCGTTATACGGCATGAGTTCCACGCGCTTCGGATCGATGAGAATGAACTTCAATTCGTGCGGCGCGTTCTGATAGAGCATTGCCGTCAGGAACGTGTTCATACAGACGGATTTTCCGGAGCCCGTTGCGCCGGCAATGAGCAAGTGCGGCATGTCTTCCAAACTTGCGGTGATCGCATCACCGGATACATCGCGTCCGAGGGGCAGGCTGAGCGTTGATTCATTCTCGCTGAAGCCGGGGCTTTCCAGAATTTCACGCAGCCGCACGGTGGTGCGCACGGAATTCGGCATCTCGATGCCCACGAGGGATTTGCCCGGAATCGGCGCCTCAATGCGCAAGCTCTGTGCGGCAAGCGCCAATGCCAAATCATCCTTGAGACTTTCGATCTTCGAGAGCTTCACGCCTTCAGCGGGTTGCAACGTGAACTGTGTCACGGTCGGACCCGGACGTGCATCGCGCACGGTCACCTCGATGCCGAATTCTCCGAGCTTCTCTTCGATCTGTTTTGCCTGCATTTTGAGTTCTTGATCATTAACCATCACTTCGCTCTGTTCGCTGTCGAGCAGGTCCAAGCTGGGGAATGTCCACTCTTCGAAGCGCGTGTCTTTCATCTCGAGCACATCGCCCGCAATACTCTTCAGTTTCTCCTTAATAGATTTTTCTGTCTTAGCCCTCACGATACTTTGTGCAAAGGCGGGGCGCACGATATTGAGTTCCGGCTCTTCGCCATCCTGTTCCACCAAATCTTCCGACTCGTCTTCATCTTCTTCAAAGGCTGATGTCTCCTGGCTCAACGCCTTTTCCTTCTTGAGGACTTTCTCCTGCTTTGTCGTTGCCTTCTTTGTGGAGTGCAACATCGCGAACAACGAACCGAACTTCGGTTCAAACGCCATCACGAAGCCAATTAGGAAGATGGCCGTCAGTGAGGCATAACCCACTTCACGACTCATGAAGAGCAGGAACGGCAAGCTCATCATGAAGCCGATTGCTCCCCCCAATTCTTTTTGCTTCGGGCCGATTTCCTCAATAGGAGCGCCGATATGCATGAGGCCCAAGAAGGCGCAGACCATCACCGCCAGGCCGATCGTACGCTTGGCTTCGAACGTCCGCTCTTCGCCGCTGAATAAGGAAAGGATTCCGGAGATCATGAGGACGAACGGGAACACGATGCCCCATCGTCCGAAGAAGAGCGTCAGTACATTCGAGAGGGAACTGCCGAGAACGCCTGCCTGATTTTTTGCGGCCAGCAAAAAGAGAATGCCGAGCGCGATCTTGATGATCCCGCTGATCGTGCGGCGTGTTTCCGGCTGCAAATCCAGCTGAGGCACAACGGCAGCAGCTTTCTTTGCGCGGCGTTTCCGAGAGCGTCTTTTTGCCATCGGAGATCAGTATAGCGGGGGATTTGAATGCGTGAAATGGAAAACAGATGGCGGTTCCATGTATGAATGGAACCTAAAACGTGGCTTTGATTGGGGGAATTTACGACGTGCGTGTAGAGACGTGCAAATTGCATGCCCCTATTCAATAGATGCAATCCATATCATTAGCATATGAATGATTCATCTAGATTGCGCCGCCATCGTGCCACCACGCGTCTGCCCACTCGTGATTATACGCGTTCAGGATATTATTTTGTCACGATTTGCACAAAACATCGGATTCCGTGGTTCGGGGAAATTCACGATGGGCAAATGCGATTATCTGATATCGGAAAAATCACTGCCCAATGTTGGCATGCAATTCCAATACATTTTCCATATATCAGGCTAGATGCGTATGTTGTGATGCCGGATCACGTACATGGGATTTTAAAAATGGGGAAACGAACGCCTTTTGATTGTGGAATTATTTCCACAACGTGTGTAGGGGCGTGCAATTTGCACGCCCCTACACGAATGGCGGACACCATACCAAAGGGCATAAATGTTGAAACATTAGACACCATCAAACCAATACGGCGCCCACAATCCGGTTCATTAGGTTCCATTATCAATCAATTCAAGCGTGCATGTACGTATCAGATTAAATATGATGGTCATCCCGATTTCGCATGGCAACGTGGATATCATGATCGCATCATTCGTGATAACGATGCACTGGAGCAGATTCGTTGCTATATCCGCACTAATCCATCCCGAAAGGGGGAGCAAGAAGGATTCGAATAGGTTATGATCGTGCCATGAAACTCCTCGTCTTCGGCGCGAAGGGATTCATGGGACAGTTGTTCCTCGAAACCTTCCCCGGCAGTATCGGCTCGGAGGTAGATATCGCAGATCAAGCGGCTGTGCGTCGTGTATTAGAGGAACAAAAGCCCAATGTCGTGATCAATGCAGCAGGAAAGACGGGCAAACCGAACGTGGATTGGTGTGAGACGCATAAACTCGAAACATTGCGTGCGAATGTGACCGGACCGCTCATCCTTTTAGAGGAAACACAGCGCATCGGTGCGAAGTTGGTGCATATGAGTTCGGGATGTATTTATGCAGGAGACAATGGCGGTAGGGGATTCAAGGAAGAAGATGAGCCAAACTTTCATGGGAGTTATTACGCGCGCACCAAAGGCTGGGCGGATCAGATGTTGAAAGAGTTTGATGTGTTGATTTTACGCATTCGCATGCCGTTCGACGGCAGTGTCCATCCGCGCACGCTTGTTGGAAAACTTCTCAAGTACACACGGGTGCTCGATGAACCTAATTCCATCACGTACATTCCGGATTTCATTGATGCTGCGAAGAAACTGATCGAGAAGGGAAAAAGTGGGATCTATAACATCACGAATCCCGGCGCCATCTCTCCCTACGAGATCATGATGCGCTATAAGGAAGTCGTGGATTCGACTCATCAATTCGAGCGCCTTACCCTCGATCGTCTGGGTGAAGTCGTCAAGGCCGGGCGCAGTAATTGTGTACTGTCGACAGAGAAGCTGGAGAAAGAGGGGATTCGAATGCAATCCGTGCAAGATGCGGTCGCAGAAGCGATGAATCAGCTTAAGCAGAAAAGTGTATAACAACATTGACAATTCGCTCTGCCAACCATATTATTAGGCACTCTAATTATTAGTGCGCATTTCATGACTCCCGACGCTGCAGAGCTCATCATCGGCGCCACGATCGGCATCAGTCGCTCGCTGCGGCAGAAAATCATGCTCTGCAAAGAAGAAGGAGATATGAACATGCATCAACTTCATGCGCTGATGCACATTCGCGAGCATGAGGGCATTACCATGAAAGAATTGGCGGATTATCTTAAAATCACGTCTCCGTCCGCCACGTCCTTCGTGAATCGTCTCGTAAAACTGCGTTTGGTCGAGCGCACGCATGACGATATCAATCGTAAGCTGGTGCGTCTCAAGCTCTCGAAGCAAGGAAATGCTATGCTAGAGACCAAGAAGCGGCAGCGCACGGAAATTATGCGCGATATCCTCTCATTATTGCCTTCCAAAGATCGCCAGGAGTTGGCCAGGATTCTTTCTTCCCTCGCGCAAGCGTTACAACGTACTTCTTCTTAATTCCTTTTTTGTATGAAGCTCCCACTTCCTCAGTTTATCCGCAGACATCCGTGGAGATACGGCATCATTGCCGCTATCTTGTTGTTCATAATCGGTATCGCATTCGCTTCCAGCGGACCGGCCGTTCCTGAATACGTGACCGAAAAAGCCGGAAAAGGCGACCTCACCCAAACGGTTGAGGCCGTTGGTACCGTGATTTCGGAACACGATTTGAAATTGCAATTCCCGATGGCTGGCGTCGTCGCCGCCATCAATGTGAAAGAAGGCGATAAAGTCCGCAGCGGGCAGGTGATCGCCTCGATCCGCGGTGGTAATTATGCTGCTGACATCGCATCTGCTCAGGCGCAAGTCCGCAGTGCGGAAGCGCAATTGCGTGCTCTCATGGAGGGCGCGCGCGTCGAAGATATCGCCATTACCGAAGCCGATGTGCTCAATAAGCAGTCTGCACTTGCGACAGCCAAATCCACACTTGAGAATGCAAAGAGTGCCCTTGTGAGCACGCAGTCGCAACTTGATGCGCTGAAGGCGGAAGCTCAAATCAGTCTCGCAGGATATGTGTCGACCGTGAAGACGACGGCAAGCCAAGAACTTGTGGATACCGAAAACGCGCTCGGCACCATCTCCGATGTGTTTGCGAACAATGATGTGCAAGATGCGGTGATCAAGAGTAATCCCGGCGGATTCAATGATTTGACATCCAGCCAGCAGAAGGCGATTGCGAGTATTCGTCAGTTGAATGCCAAAGTGCCCGCTGTCACGGATTTCGAGTCCGCACTCACAATGACGGAAAGCATTCGTGTTGCCATGCAAGATGCATCACGAGTCTTGGACAAGGCCTACAGCACGATTGCAGGATTGCAGACGACCTCTTCGTTCACGAATACCGCCCAAGAGACATACAAGAGCACATTAGCCGCCGAGCGTTCCGCGGTTCAAACGTCACTTTCTTCGATTGAATCTTCCGCCAAGACGTTGCGTGATGCCGCTGCTACCTACACCACGAGAATTGCCACGCAGGAGTCGAGCATTACCTCCGCGCAGAGTACCATCGACAAGGCGAATGCCGATATCGTGACGTATCAAACGTCGTTGCAAATCGCACAGGCGCAATTGCAACTGAAGAAAGCACCGCCTCGCCAAACGGATATCGATGCGCAACAGGCGCTCGTGAATCAAATGCGCGCTGCCGTCGCTCGCGCCGCTGCGAACTATTCGAATACGCTGCTCGTGGCACCGATTGCCGGCACTGTCACCAAGATCAACTTCAAGTTGGGTGAATCGACCCCCATCGGCGATGCAGTCGAAATGCTTGGTGATTCGCCATTCCGCATCGAAATGTTTGTATCGGAGATCGATATTCCGAAAGTGCAGCTTACGCAGTCGGGGTCCATCGAACTCGATGCGTATCGCGGGACGCACATGAAGCTTCATGTGAGCGAGGTCGACAAGTCTGCGACGGACAAAGACGGTGTCTCGAAGTACCGTGTGAAGCTCGACTTCAAGTATCCGCACAACGAATTGAAAATCGGCATGACCGGCGACGCCGAAATCATCACGGGTCAACGCAAGGATGTGGTCACGGTGCCACGCCGGGCCGTGATTGAGAATGAAGCAGGAGATTCCATCGTGCGCATTTTGAAGGCCGACAAGACCGTGGAGCAGCGCCCGGTCACGATGGGTATGGAAGGCGCGAGCGGTGATGTGGAGATCACGAGTGGCGTACAGGAAGGAGAGACGGTTATAGTTCTTGAGAAAAAATAATGCTATGACTACATCTTCCGCTCCTCTCATCGAACTCAAGAACCTCTCGAAATCCTACTTCAATGAGGAAATCGAGACGCCCGTACTCTTCGATATCAATCTCAAGATTGAGAAAGGAGAGTTCGTCGCGATCATGGGGCCTTCGGGTTCGGGTAAATCAACGCTCATGCACATTCTGGGATTCCTCGATCACCTCACCAAAGGGGAATATTTGTTCCAGGGGGATCCCACGCTTGAAATGAGTGATGATGCCCTTGCGCGCATCCGTGCGACGCGCGTGAGCTTCGTGTTCCAGGCGTTCAATCTATTGCCGCGCACGACCGTGCTGAATAACGTGATGTTGCCGCTGATCTATCATCCGACGATTCCCGAAGGAGAGCGGGAGGAACGTGCACTGAACGCGATTGAAATAGTCGGACTGACACCGCGCAAAGATTTCCTTTCCAGTCAGCTTTCCGGTGGTCAGAAGCAGCGTGTTGCGATTGCTCGCGCGCTGGTTACCCAGCCAGATTTGATCTTTGCCGATGAACCGACGGGCAACCTTGATTCGGCATCAGGCGTTGCCGTGATGGAGGCGTTGCAGACGCTCCATAAATCCGGCCATACCATCATTCTCGTGACGCACGAGCGCACGACGGCGGAACATGCGGAGCGCATTATTCATATTAAAGATGGCCGCATCGCATCCGATTCCCGCGATTTCAAACGGATGTTGGCCGGATCAACCGATCAATTGAAATGACCATCAATGATTTGTTTGCAACGGCCATCCGCGGCGTGACGGTGAATGCCTCACGGTCGATGCTCACGATGTTGGGTATCATTATCGGTGTCGGTGCCGTCGTATTGATGAGCTCGATCGGTGCGAGCATGCAGGGCGTGATTCTTGGCCAAATCAGCAGTCTTGGCGCCAAAAGCATGATCATCATGCCGGGTCAGGAAGAAGGAGGTCCGGGTGCTGTTTCCACGGGATTCGACAGCCTGACGCATGATGATATCGAACAGCTCAAGAAGCTGAGCACCATCATGACTGTCGCTCCTGTGATCAATTTTCCCGGTACCGCCTCCTACGGACGCGAAGAGGCGAATCATCAAGTGTTAGGTGTCATGGATACGTTCTTCTCGAATCAAAATATCGAAATTGACTACGGAAGACTGATTGATCAAACAGATGTGGAAGGCGCCAAGTACGTCGCGGTACTCGGCCCCGATACCGTCACGAAATTATTCGGAAGCGCTGATCCCCTCGGCAAGCGCGTGAAAGTGGGCGAGAGCCATTTCACCGTTATCGGCGTGACGAAGCCCTTGGGTTCCCAATTTTTCCAGAATGCGGACGAGCGGTTGTATGTGCCGTTTTCCGTTGCGAAAAACGTGACCCAGCAACCGTATGTGAATTTTGTCACCATGCAGGCCGTCAGCAGCTTTGATACGGCATTCTTGGATGTGAAATCACTGTTGCGCCAGCGTCACCGCATCGACAATCCGAACGATGATCCGAAGAAAGACGATTTCATCGTGCATTCCTCCGAGGAAGCCGGCGACATTCTCGGCGGGGTGTCCATGGGGCTTACGATGTTCATTACCATGATCGCGGCTATTTCGTTGATCGTCGGCGGTATCGGCATCATGAATATCATGTTGGTCTCCGTCACCGAGCGCACGCGTGAAATCGGGTTGCGCAAAGCGGTCGGTGCGCGGCGCCGCGATATTCTCCGTCAAT
>CAYUWH010000040.1:0-11421 GCA_964448615.1 uncultured Candidatus Peribacteria bacterium | reverse complement strand
CAGGCAAGAAGCAGTATGTACGGGAGGTACCCATAGACATGCGCCCAGTGCTCGGTGAGAAGGAAGAAGCCGATGATGGCGAGGAAACCGAGAAAGGCGATAGTGAGGCGGCTCATAGAGAAAGTGAGAAAGGAGTTATTCCTGATGATCATCATGTTTCGTTCCATGTGATGAGTGCTTCCCGTGCCCACCAATCAGGTGCATGAGCGGACAGGCCAGAATGAGGAGCCACGGCAGAATGCTGAGTAGAGCCGCCCACTGAAAAAAATATGCGAGTACGAGCAGCACGAGCAGCGCGACGAGAACGACGTAGAGCCAAGGGACGCGGTAGCAGGCCTTCATGGACGCGGATGGGAATGATGCGGATGTAAGTGGCACAGATCGTCGAAGACATTCTCAAAAGCCTCTTCAGCCGTGCATGCCGTTTCCTGTACCTTGAGACCCTTGAAGGGCTTGAGCGCTACGGAAGGAAGCATCGCAGAGACGGTTGTGGTTCCTCTGTCCTTCTCGTACAGCACGACGTTGCAGGGCAGAGTGAGCGCGACATCGGGATTGTCTTCCAATGCCGCATGCGCCATCTGCGGATTGCATGCCCCGAGGATCTTGTGTGGTGGATGCTCGATATTGAGCTTCTTCTTGAGTATTGTCTGAATGTCGATCTCCGTGATGATGCCGAAGTGCTCTTTTTCAAGCGCGGATCGCACATGCGCTTCCATCTCTGGAAGAGCGAGTGGGAAGGTTGCCGTGAAGCTGTACTCAGTGGTTGGAACCATAAAAGAATGGGGTTAACGAGAAGAAGAACTTGAGTGATGCTCATCTTGAGCTGTGTTTGTTGCTTCATTATCAGACGATCCTGTCATCATGCGCATCATCTGCATCATGTCGCCGTGCTCTTCTTGATCTTCGCCGTTCGCTCCTCCGTTATGTTTCATCATCATCTCCATCATTTGGCCCATTTGTTGCATTTGCATACCACCCATGTTGGCATCACGGTAATGCAGCCCGATCCATGGACGACCGGTGATCGCGATGGTGAAGAGGCATAGAATTGTGCCGCCAATAAGCAGGCCGATTGCCCACGTCTTGAGCTGCGCGGGCGTGAAGGTTTTGATCGCGAGCACGATGAGAAAGAGGACGCCTGTGAAGAAGGCGACGACAGATAAAATATGGAGACCCCAGAGCGCAGTAAGCCCGAGGTTCCAGCCGGTGGTGGTCATCATGGGTTCCATGATGGAATGGGGGAAGGAAGTAAGGAAAAATATTAGGATTTCGACACTGTAAACATGCCCATCATCCCGTTACTGAGATGCTCCGCGATGTGGCAGTGGAACATCCAATCGCCGGGGTTGGTAACGTCGAGAAGAATATCCACCGATTTCCCCGCAGGAACCAGCGTCGTGTCTTTCCAAACAAGGTTCTCATTTTGTTTTCCGTCGACGGCAAGCACTACGAAACGCTGCCCGTGGAAGTGGATGGGGTGTTGCATCGGGTGATCGGAGCCGTCGCTTTCCTCGTCATTAACGATGCGGATTTTCACCTTATCGCCGACCTTGAATTGATAGTTGATATCCATATTTTCCTTGCCCGATTCCTCATCGATCAATTTCCATTGAGTATTGCCCTTCACGGACATGAGGTTCATCTGCGGCATCGGATCTTCCCACTCAATGCCCTCACCATCGGTGGCTGAGTCTCCATGCTGCATAGCTCCATGGTCCATGCCACCCTGCCGCATCATTCCTGCCATCGTCGACTCGACGGTAAGGTGAATCGTTTTGTCCACAGGCTTAGTGAAGAACGGGCGCACGCTATCAATGTCCGCAGTGACATCCCCATTCTCGCCTAGGGAGGCGAATGCTTTGTCGGGAGAGGTGTTTTCCGCAGTCGCCGTCACTGTGCCAAGTAGCCACGTTCGTGTAGGACTGACGCTTTCGATGCGATATGTGCCCGTATCTGAGAACTGCACTTCTACAATCGCTCTTTCAGAAGGAGAAAGAATAAGGGAATCGACAATTTCTTCACGTTCTGTCCTGCCCGCATCGCCGCCGATCAGTTTCATCTTCGCGCTTCCAAAGCTCACGTTGTAGCTGCGGGTGTTCGCAGTGTTTGTAAGGTAATAACGCACGACAGAGCCACTAGGGACGGATATGTTGTAATCGGTCTTTCCGTTCACGAGCATCGTGTTGCCGAAGCGTCCCATAAGGGCATGATCGGCTTCCTGCGCTCCGTATGGGACAGGGATGCCACCTTCAAGATATATGTCATCCAGCATGACGACTTCCTCGCGATCAACTCTGCCGTACACATTTTCATCCTTTGGTGTCACCCAGAGATTTGCGTAGAGACCCATGTCCTGCTGCAGATCTTCGCGGACATGCGGGTGATACCAGAACACGCCTTCATCCGGTACTTTTACGGTGTACTGAAAACTTTCTCCCGGCTCGATGGCATCTTGTGTCACGCCTGCCGTCCCATCGAATCTGTTATCCAATCGGATTCCGTGCCAGTGGATTGTCGTCGGCACATCAATATTGTTTGTGACATTCACCGTGAATGTCGATCCTTGCTTCACCTTGAGCGTGGGTCCGGGGAACTGACCGTTATAGGCGTAGATTGCGAAACTCTTCCCGTTGATCGTCTTACGCACTATTTCGGGATTGAGAGTGATCGTATCGCCATCCTGTACAGTAAGAATACTGGTCGGCTTCGCTTCGGGTAGCTGGCTGATGTCTTTATCCTTCGCAGGAAGGAAGGATTCTTGCATCATTCCCTGATTGCATCCATCCATTCCTTCATGACACCTCATCATCCCCTGATTACCGTGCATCATGCCGTTGCCCATCTGTTCAGGATTGGTCGGAACGCAAGCTGAAAGAATCAGAAGTACAGAGCCGATGAGAAGAGTGTGATGGATCATAAATAGTGAAGGAAATGAAATAAGCAAATCTCTTTTCATGGTCTGGAGTTGGGAACAGGAACCTCATGAAAGATATTAGACCTCTCTGTCCCTTCAACGATGAGTTGCCCAAGAGCGCCCCGGTCCACGGAGCGCGTCAGGCTGTGATCGACAAGTAAGTAGGTACCGGGTACATCGACCGTGAACTCCACGACGGCAGACCCTCCGGCTGGGATGATGGTTGTCTGTACATTGCGAAGCGGCGGGGAGTTGATTGCACCTTCGGGATACACTTTGTCGAATACGGCCCCGATGACGTGGAAATTCGATGGAACAAATCCCCCGACACCGATGTAGAGCCGGATGCGCTCACCGACGTTTGCTCGCAGAGCGCCGCTTCCTGCGAGTGCGCCCGTGCGTCCGTTGAAGATGAAGTACTCAGGATGTTCGGCAAGAAGCTTCTCACGCGAGAATTGCTGTCGTCCTTTCCGTCCGAGTGGACCGGACGTATAGAGTTCGCCCTGCATGACATAGAACTCTTTATCGACAGGCTCTAAGCCTTCCTTGGGCTCTACGATGATGAGGCCGTACATGCCGTTGGCGATGTGAGTTGGCACATGAGGACTTGCGCAGTGGTAAACGTATACGCCCGGGCGGTTTGCTTTAAAACGGAAGATCTTCGTCTCACCGTCCTTCACCTGTGTCAGTACCGAGCCGCCACCGGGTCCCGTAACTGCGTGGAGATCGATGGAGTGGGTTGCGTGGCCTTCTGCGGCATGTTCCCCGCCGCTATCTGCATGCGCGTCTTCTGTCTCGACGCCATCTGCAAGAGCAGCGGGAACGAGATCGAAACTAATCTCTTGCGATGCCTCTTCTTCTGCAGCATGCGTCAGATGCACCTCTACTGTGTCACCCTCTCGGACGCGCAGAAGCGGCCCCGGCACCGTGCCGTTGTACGTCCAGTACTGGTAGGTCGTGCCAGGGGCGATCTCTGATATAACCTCCCGTGTTTCCAGTTTGATCACAACCGTCCCATCGGCGTCCCGCGTGATGGGAGAGGAAAGATCAGAAGCATGACGGCTGATATCTGGAAAATCTCCTGTCGGAAACACATGTGTAGCATCTGCACTGCTGATTTTTGCGAAACCAAGGAAAAGTGCAGTGAACGCGATACCCATGAGAATCGGGGCAAAATCCGAGACCCAGTTTCTGCGGATGGGATGAAATTGTTTCAGGAGCAGTGAATTCACTACGACTGCGACCGAGCTGAATGCCATGGCAAGTCCAGCCAGTTCAGGTCGTAGTACAAATCCGAATGAAATAAAGGCTCGAGCCGCAATGGGAATCCCGATGACATTGAAAAATAGTGCAAAGAACATGTTTTGGTGGATTTTGCTTACTGTGGCACGACTGAGTCTGATAGCCGCTACAACATCACGAAGATCGTTCTTCACGAGCACAATGCCCCCCGTCTCCATCGCAATATCGGTACCGCTTCCCATGGTAATGCCCAGATCTGCTTGTGCGAGAGCGGGACTGTCATTAATGCCATCGCCCACCATCACCACTTTTTTCCCTTGAGCTTGGAGCTTCTTCACCTCATTCGCCTTCTGTTCGGGCAGGACTTCCGCGAGCACATTCTGAATGCCAATAGTTTCTGCGATCGCTCTTGCAGTTCTGCTGTTGTCCCCTGTGATCATATAAACTGCAATGTTCATCTTGCGAAGTCGATCTACAGCCTCCTTCGAGGTTTCCTTGAGTGTATCCGCCACAGCAACGATGCCCAGAATTTTCGCCTCATTCGCAAGGAGCATCGCTGTCTTTCCCTCATGCTCCAACTTCTGCATGTGATGTTCAATATCCGACGCAGAAATACCGATTTTCTCCATCAGTTTGCGATTGCCAAGGTAGTATTTCTTTTCCTTGATGACGCCCTCCACACCGTGCCCTGGTATTGCACAGAAGGTCTCTACTGCGAAAAGAGAAGCTTGTGTAGCTTTCGCGTGTTTCACAATGCTTTCTGCAAGAGGATGCTCGGAACTTTTTTCCAGGCTTGCTGCAATGCTAAGAACTTCTTCGTTGGTTGTTCCAAACGCGAGGATATCCGTCACTTCAGGCTTTCCTTTGGTAAGCGTGCCCGTCTTATCGAAGACGATAGCAGAAATCTTATTCGCTGCTTCCAGCGGTTCTCCTCCACGAATCAGAATTCCGTTTTCCGCCCCCTTGCCCGTGGCGACCATAATGGCCGTGGGAGTCGCAAGTCCGAGGGCACACGGACACGCTATGACCAATACGGAGACTGCGGCAAGCAGGGAAAAGGAAAATCCTGCTCCGATAAACATCCAGATCGCAAACGTGAGAATCGCAACGACTATCACCGCAGGCACAAACCACGAAGAAACCCAGTCTGCAAAAGCCTGAATTGGTGCCTTCGATCCTTGTGCATCTTCAACAAAGCGGATGATTTGCGCTAGTGCAGTTTCGCTGCCGACTTTTTCTGCTCTGAACTCGATACTGCCGTTTCCGTTCATTGTAGCGCCAAAGACACGATCTCCGTCTTTCTTTTCAACGGGAATACTCTCTCCCGTAAGCATGGATTCATCGACGGATGTGAGCCCTTTCACCACCGTGCCATCGACGGGGATCTTTTCACCTGGACGGACAATGACGACGTCACCAACTTGTACTTGCTCCATGGGGATATCGACGGCTTCTCCATTACGGAGCACTCTGGCTGTTTTCGCCTGAAGACCCATAAGTTTCTGGATGGCTTCCGAGGTTGATCCCTTCGCCCGTGCTTCCAGCCACTTACCAAGGAGCACAAAGGTAATGAGCAGCGCAGCGACTTCAAAATAGAGATCGTGCATGTCCCCGATGATCGTTCGTTCGGTAATGAGATGCGATGCGAAGCTGAAAAGGCTGTAGGCATATGCGGTTGACGTTCCGATAACAATCAGACTGTCCATGCTAAAGGTCGCCATTCTCAGACTTGACCAGAAACCTTTATAAAAGCCCGCGCCAAGCCAAAATTGCACTGGTGTCGCCAGTATGAGCGAAGCGATTCCCGCGTACGGCATCACTGTCTCCATGAGCGGTAATGCAGGCAGAAACGTGCCAAGCATGATATACAGCATCGGCAAGCTAAGCACGAGTCCTATGAAGAACTTGTTGCGATAATCAGCGATTTCGTCTTCCCGCCTTTTGCGATCCATTTCAACTCCGTGGTGGCCGTGTTCATGCCGCATCTCCGCACCGTAGCCAGCTGATTTTACTGTCGCGATGATTCTTTCTTCATTGATCTTTGAAGGATCAAAGCGTACTCGCGCCTTATTGGCTGCATAGTTTACATTCGCTTCTTCTACACCCGGAGTTTTCTTAAGCTTGCGCGTAATAAGAGCGCTGCAGCTGGCGCAGTGCATGCCGATAATGTTGAGATCGCACTGACTGCTCATACAATTGGGTGAATTTTGTACTTTGGATCGAGTGATTCGATTTCTTCCCTCCACTTCTGCATATTGAAAGTATCGTCATGGTCGAGTGTGACTTTTTTCGCATCAATATCGACGTTTACATTCTTTATCGAAGGAAATTCGCTGCTAACGTCCTTGATGAGATTCGCACAGGAAGTGCAATGAATACCAGGAATGGAGAGAGTAATGATCATGCGATGGTGGAGAAGAAAGATGGAAAGACTAGTCGATGACTGTGAACGAACCGGGATACATTCCCATGGAACAACTAAAGCGGAGCGTGCCCGTCTGCATAGGTGTGAATTCGATGATGTTCTCGCCGGGACTCAAATATTTCGATAGGGACATAGCGGGGAAACTAATGCTCGCGGCGCAGGAATTTTGATTAATAGAATCCACAATCCACCGCACAGGAACTCCTCTTTTTACGACGAAAGCATTCGGTTCGTATCCTCCGGCTGCCTGAAGCATCTGGGCGATTTGTACGCCGTTCTCCATAGTGACATTGGTGTCTGCCGCGATGGGAACATTCTGGTTTTCCCAGAAGGGTGCCCAGCCTGTTAAGTTATAGCCGTTTGCAAGGTTGAAAACTGCGAAGGCCACGACGAGGAGACCCGCTGTCTTGAAGAAAATCTTGGCTCCCAGGCCACGGACGACGGATGTCAGCCCGCCAATACCAAGAAGACCGGGGGCTGTTCCCGCAGCGAACGCGGCCATCATGATGCCTCCGGGAATAAAACCGCCAGAAGCGATTGCATTCATCTGCATCAGCTGTGTGAATCCGCACGGAAGGAAGAACGTGAGGGCACCGAGCGTCAAGGCGCTTCGATGGCTGTACTCCTTTGTGTGATGTGTACTGATCCCGAGCAGGCGGCCAAGTCCGCTTGGAAGTGTGAGTTTGTAAGCGTTTAACCGGGGAAAGATCTCCGTAAGCTGGAGACCTAGAAGGAGCATGACGACCGCAACGAGCATGGTGAGAATGCCGAGCACCACGGCAGAAGGTGAGAGAAATCCACCGAGCGTGCCGAGGATTCCCCCTAAAAGAAAGAAGGCTCCGATGCGTCCGATATTGAAGAAGACATGGGGGCGGAATTTCTGCGCGACTGTCGCTTCCGGATGCTTCTCTGCGTGCCTAGCGGAGACGCCAAGCACCAGTCCCCCCACGAGTGCCATGCACGTCGAAATACCGGCGGTGAGACCAATGAGCGTGGCGGAAACGATATCGGTGCCTGCTGAACTTGCCATCGATAACTGCAAGAGTCCAGTTCTGTTGGCTAGAAAATACAGCGCAAGAAGAAGCATGCCGCCGATGGCGAGATATCCGTACTCGTTCGAATCGCGGGTAAACCACAGCCGTCTTTCGCTCTCTCCGACTTCATACCCCGCTCCCTCCACCGCCTGACGCACACGTTCAAGATCGAGTGTGCGATGGGAGTGAATAACTGCTTCTGCACGATGAAAATTGACTTTAGCCTTCTTTATGCCTGGTATCCTGAGGAGCGACTTCTCGATGAGCAGCTCGCAGGATTTGCAGTGCATATTCCGTATCGGGATGATCGTGCGATCCATAATAGAGAGGGGCAATGTTATTTACTGGCGAGTTTGGAAACTTTGAGGATTTCTTGAACCATCTGCTGCTTTTTGGCTGCCGATCCTGTGTCGAGCGCAGTCTTCACACAACTGTCTAAATGCCCCTCCATCAGGGAGTGGTGGGCGGACTTTAGGAGGCCGACCACAGCCATGTTCTGCTGCATAACATCGATGCAGTAGGCATCTTCTTCCACCATCTTGACGATTTTCTGGAGCAAACTGCTCGCTTTCTTGAGGGCGATGTAGGCCTTTTCCTTGTGTGCTGTGCGCATGATAGTAAATGGGAAGAAACAGGAGAATGTTACCCCCACCCCAGGTATAGGTCAATGGCAGTTACAATAGATCTTCGCAGGTGCGTTTTTCATGTACTTTCGCGTTTCTCACTGTATTGCACTCTAATTGGCTGCATGATGACAGCATGATTCTTTAATCTATTCAAATTATGGAAATATCGCTGTGTCGTTGCGGGATTGGAGTGACGCGCAAAATCCTGAGCTGCAATGAGAGTTGCTCCACCATTGATGAGATGCGTGATCGAAGAATGCCGTAGTGAGTGCGTACTGACATGCGGACGATCAATGCCAAGTCGCTTGAGACGTACTTTCACCATGTGCTGCACATTGCGTCGTGTAATCCGATCCTTTGCGCGATGGGTCGTTCCGATGAACAAGGAGTCTTTCTCTTGCAGAGTCCCGCGTGTTCCTACGTACGCTTGGATCACTTCGTGCACATCGTCGCGAATACGCGTGTCGATGTTCTTCCCTCCCTTACCACGTACACGGAGTACCAAACATCCCTCCGTCTGCATAAGATCGCCCATGTTTGCCCGTGCTATCTCACAAACCCGCAATCCGTTGATCAGCAAGAGAGCTAGGATGGCTTTATCTCGCTTGCCTCTCATCGTCGTTGTTTCGATGGATGCGAGAAGTTGATTACATTCAGCCAGCGTTAGTATTTCGCGGGTGGTCTCATTGCTAACCTTGGGCAACTTTACGCCCGCCGAAGGATTGATAGGGATAACGCCCTGCTCATAGAGAAACGTGAAGAGCCGACGAAGGACGGTGAGTTTTTTCGCAATCGTTGCGGGTTTTAAACCCTTCGTCTCAAGCCCCTCTCTGTAGGCGATGATGTCATGCAGTGTCACCTCTGTCGCCTTCTTCCTCACGAGGCGATAGAAAAGCGTGATTTCTGTCTTGTAGTCTCGCTTCGTATTGAAGCACGACTGATTGCGGATGAAGGACAGGATATAGTCGGTAGACGGCTCAGCGAGAGTCTTCAATGACTGCTGTAGGAGAAGTTGCATGGCGTTATCTTATCATTAGGTAGTCTTGAAGACAACTATTATTAAAAGCCTTACGGAAGCAAAATAACAACACATGAAGCAGAAAGCGCCAAAAGTGATGGGCAGGCTCGATGTTGCCGAATACCTTGAGGTATCCCGGCAGTACGTCAACAAGCTAGTTAAAGAGAAAAGGATTCCATTCCAGGAAACATCTGCAGGGACGATTTTCTTGGAAAGTGACGTGCTGACGTACAAAAAACAAAGGCTGAAGAAAGCGAAGAGTGATACTCGTATTTGTCTGAAGAAGGGGCGGGATAGGTAATTTCATTACGCAGTAGCGATATTCTACGCAATACAAGCTGCCTTGAAACATTGCTCATTTCTTCTTCTCATCCGCATACCGCACAGGGATCTTCTCCCCGAAGAGGTACTTGAAGGTCACGATTCCCTTCTCAATCGCAGGGTTGTACGTCGTCAGAACCTCAAAGGGTGAGGTCTGCCCTGGCATGAGAGGGTTATATTCGATAAGCGTGTCATCCGATGTGATGAAGGTGCCGTCTTTGTCGTAGTACGTGGCAACCGCCGTCACACTTTCCAGGCGCTGGCCGCTGATATTGGCGACCTCACCTTCCATGTGGACAAAGCCATATTGATTATAGAATTTCCAAGTCTTCACCTCCAGAAGCGGTTCTACGGGCGCTTGCGATGCTTGCGAGCCCGTTGCGGTCGTTTGAGAAGATGAGGCAGGACCGGAGGCTGCGCCAGCCGCCCCAAGAACGAATGCGATGACGACAACTCCTATAAGAGACAGAGCGATGCCGCTCTTGTTCGAGAGCGTTTCCGGTTGTTTCACACCCGAGGCCTCCGCCTTTTTATCGTAGCTGCCAGTGATCAGGTGCATGATTATCCCGCCAATGAGACCGACGACGAAAGCGAGCGCTACGATAAATGCTCCTCCGATTGCAGTCCCAATAGCCGCACCTGCTTGCTGTGCGTCTCCTTGGGCACCACCCACCGCTCTCGCACCCACCACGAACATGAAGACGATGGACGAGATTGGCAGGAGGAAGAACGCGATTTCTGTCAGTCGCAAGAGTCGTTCGGTGACATGGTTTTTCTCGATCAGCTGCCATGCGCTCCAGATCATGAGGAGCCAGATGAATAGAAAGGCGATGCCAACGTAGGTATTTGCTGTCATCCAGGCATAGTTTTGCGTATAGATTGCAGCAGGGAGAAGGGAAAGAAGGATTGTACGAAGAGCGTGAGGGTGTTTCGACGTCATAGGAGAATTAGTTAAGACAAATAGTTGCCTTGAAGCCTACACCGTCACATATGACGGTGTAAAGAGATTCAAACCATCCCGATACTTAGGGTGATGACATCAGACACAGGAACAAAGTTGGCAAAACGATTAAAAGGGCTTCGTGAAGAGCGCGGCTGGACCCAGGAAGACGCAGCTCGTAAGTGCAAGATGGAGTACAAATATTATCAGCGGTACGAAAGTAAGAAGCCGCGTGATATGAGACTGAGTACTCTGGAGAAGATCTCAAAGGCGTTTGGCATGGAGCCGAACGACATGATCACATTCAATTAATCTCCACTCGCATTGATGAAGCGTAGAACAAGCCGAGACACCTCCTACAGGCGTACTGTCCAAAGTCCTGGCGGTAGAGGCTACTAAACGCCTGATCGCATTGGGGGCAAAGGAAATAATATCGGTATCCGTTTCTCAAATTTGTAAGTTTCCCGACTACCTGAACATCTTGAAGGCCGAACCTGCCCTCAAGCTGCAGAGTTACAGCGATGGATGATTTTGGAATTGCAGCTTGTACATGACGAATGCAAAGCCTATCCGTCCGTTCAATGAGGGAGATTTGAGGCATGAGGATGCTCGTTGGAATCTGCTAAATCTTTAGGAGGAACTCCTTGATTGATTTGCTGGTTCTGAGCGAAAAAGGCGTTCTTAGCTTTCACATGAATTGGGGGATTACATATGTTTTGTAGTGCCTGTGTGAGCCGAATAATTTGGTCATTCGCAGTCTCAATCCCCAGGCGTGCTTCTTTCAGATACCTGGTTTTATCAGAGTTGTAGTTATAAGAAACCCGCGTGTCGTCCTCACTGGATTGGTACTTGGACCCATAGAACATTTTTTCATAGGACCAACACATGCTCCATGCTGATA
>CAYUWH010000039.1:0-11796 GCA_964448615.1 uncultured Candidatus Peribacteria bacterium | reverse complement strand
AGGATCCAATTTGCGGAAGTCGATGAGTCCATCGCCATCGTTATCGATGCCGTCGTTACATGCTGGTTGGTTGCCACATAAACCGTTGAGACATTGCTGACCCGAAGGACATTGATTGTTGTTGATACAAGAAATAACACTTGAAGTACCCGAGGCATTCGAACCACTGGATCCACTAGAACCGGAAGAACCGTTCGAACCACTGGACCCATTCGAATTATTTGAACCGGAAGAGCCGTTTGAACCATTGGATGCATTGGATGCATTCGAACTCGATGCGCGACACACGCCAATCGGACGGCAGTAAAGAGAGATAATCGCATCGGTCATATCCCCTGTGACAAACGCATCATTTATTTGGGCATCAGTTGCAGCGAAACGATCATAGGAGGCCCCTTCCAAAATAGAGCCAGCCGGACACTGATACCGGATAAGCTCTCTGCTGTTAGTATCCAAGTCAGCATTCCCCGGATACGCAAGGGGGGCACCAAGACCTTGTGACACAGAAAGGGGGGCACACATCACGCTGACCCCGTCGAACAAGTCACTATTGCCATCTGGTCCGTCAAACTCATTGTTATCAACGGGTATCGGACTATCTTTTCCATAGAATCCGACTGCCACGGACCCGGCTGGACAGACCGTTCTTCCGCTACATTCTGTTCCTCCGACTCGGATGTCGATCGCCTTTGTGTTATTGGCAAGATTCGGATCGTTGGTGTTGTTCGATGTGACGACAAGCTTCATGGTCAACGTTGTTCCGCACGCAATAGTACTGCCAACACGCACTTGCATCGTGCCATGATTCAAAATCCCCACAGGCACAGTGACGTTATTGAGCGTGCAGACCACATCAACCCCCTGCATGGTGCAGTTACCCCCTCCCGTGCTCGGCATGCTGACTACAGAGAGTCCGGGCGGAATGTGAATCACTCCACGATCATTATAGGTTGTGCCAGGACCGTTATTGATCGCATACAGATCGATCGTCAATGTGGCGCCAGGTGCCGCAGTCGCCGGACCCGCCATGTCGATACCGAGATCCACCGACGGACACTGGTTCAGATCCGTGCAAGAATTCGCCGCATTGTGCGTATGACCCGTCGTGTCATCATCAAGATCCGGATTGGCCACACGGGTCGCAGTCCCTATGTCGCCGTTTAGTGCAAGCGGCGCACAACCAATCGTGAAGCCATCCATACCGTCAGGATTCAGCATTGTAGATCCTTTATCTTCCATGAACGTGACGACCTGACCGTCGGGACAGTGTAGCTCTTGATCCTTGTGCCTTCCTGAATAGTCGGGCCCTTGAGGCAATTCCATGCGTTGCCCCAGACCAAACGACGCGCCGACTGCACAGCTTATTTGAGAACTTGCGGAAGCGTTTGAACCGGCCGAGTTACTGGAACCGCTCGAACCATTGGAACCATTCGAGTTATTTGACCCGTTGGAACCGTTCGAATTACTGGAACCGTTCGATCCGGCGGAAGATTGCCCGCCGCCAGTCGTACAGCTTTCACTCTTGTCATTGCACGCGCAGAAGCGGCTTTCAGTGATAGAGGAGTCCATCGGCTGATCGGCACCGAACTGATTCACTCCACTTGCCTGGGCATCTACGTTATCCGGGAAGGTCGCACGTGCCTGGTTCCGAATCACCGTTCCCAACGGGCAGCTTGCTCTCGGACGAACGGAATACGTGAGCGTCAGCGGATCATCCATCGGGTCAGTGAAGCGGAAATCACAATGCAACGTGTTACCTTGCATCTGACAGAACTGTCCCATATTCATCTCTTGAGCAATGACATTGATGCCATTTACGGTTGCGGGATCCAAACAACTATCCAGCACATCGTCCACCACCATGCGACGGACGCCGCCACGGACAAAGCTGACGCTATAGAGCAAGGCATCGGTGGCGCAAATCGGCCCCTGCGGACTCACTCCCTTCGAGCGGCATTGACCGCTGAAATCTTCAACCTGCACATTATTATCCGGATTCGGATCAATCGAGTAGGTCGTACTGACGGCGGCCGTGCGCGAACCCTCTGCTCCGTTCACTAATTCCATCTGCGGCCATGCAGCAAGCTCGCCGTTGGGGCGAATGGGATTCCCGTTGTTGGTATAGGTCATGACACCGTTATTGAAAGTTGCGCTCCCCGAAGGACCGGTCTGGTTGCCGCCCGGCGTGGAGGGTTCATCGAGCACCATGGGTTGCATATACTCTCCGACATATTGCGCATTGTCGTAGGTTACCTGCACCGTCGCCTCCGGAGCCGGATCAGGGCCCGCATTTCCGGTATGCAAATCACAGCGAAATACGCCTTCGGCGCAGGAACACGTGTTCAATACCTGAAGATCCGCCTGCAACGGATCGATATGAATGGGAGTGCTCGCAGTTGTCTGCTGTCCGGCGGCATCCGTCACTTCAAACGTTGCGGAATACGTGCGGCCGTTTGGATTCGGACCGCCGCCACCGCCACCGAGCAACTGTGCAAAGAATTGTCCGAGCGCGGTGTTACTGCCATTCGCAGCACTAATCGGAACAGAAACAATGCTACCGCACGGCAAACTCTGCGGCTCGCCGTAGTTCTCTACGTCCTGATTGAATCCGGACGTGGGACCGGGAAGATTGGTCGTCACGCGGCAGGTATAAGGAGGTACGCCGCCTTGCAGCAAGGAAAGCGGCACCTCAAGGCGCAACTGGCTCATTGGTTTCCCGCGCGCGGGTGCAGGCTGCGCAGTCAGTCTCAGTCCATTGCAAGTCGGACAGGGAATATATCCGTTACTGCTGGAACTAAAGCCCTTCAGAACAATCACTTTTTTGCCTGTCCCCATTGAAGAAGCAGGAGGTCCGCCAATGCCGCCGGTCGTGGGCGTTTCGCAATCCGATGTATCGAAGGCGCAAGACTGCGTACAACGCAGCTCGCCGTATCCTCCGAAGTCCGCACAGGTTTTCCCTGCCAAGTTCGCGCCGTCACATCCCGTTCTATTGATCACTGCTTGCGCACAGGCAGACAAGGAAGAGGCAACAGAAGATGATGCCGGTGAGGAAGACAAAGGTTCTGATGATGTCGAAGAAGACGAACTCGATGCAGCTGTAAACCATCCTTCCGTATTGCCGCCATTGGTGGAGTCCGCGGGATCAACGGGCAGTGTGGCATCGCAATCACCTGTCTTGCTGATGGTATGGTCGGTGACGGTCAAGAACTGGAGCGGATCCTCTACGGTTCCAAGTTGGCATCCGGTTGAGAGACTGATTGTGGCTGCGGAACCGCCGTCAGTGGAGGCAAGAATCACTCTGTCGTTGGCATCCAATCCTTTCAGGATGAGCGTACCCAAGATCGTCACCGTCTCTACGGCCTGGAATGTCAGCGTCTCGCTTGCCGTGTTGTTGGATGCATCAATTTTTGTCAGGTTCTTGAAACTGGTCGAGTTGCCATTGATGGTCTGGCTGGTTCCATCGAATGTCACGGTACCGCCGTTGTGCGTGAAGGTACCGCCGTTGTGCGTGAAGTTTCCAGAAATGGTCATGTTGGCCGAAGGTGCCGTGAACGTTCCGGAGTTAATGGTGAGTGTGCTGTTGATATCCACGCCATCCGCGGAACCCGTAAATGTGCCTCCCGAAACAGCCAATCCTCCATTGAATATCTGCGAACTTGACGCCGCATATGTTCCGCCTGAGACAAGCATCAAACCTTCTACTGTCGTCGCTTCGCCGGAATACGTCCCTTGTGAAACGGTGAAAAAACCGGCAATGGATTTTGATCCCGCATCCCCGAAGGAATCATTGGCATCAATGGAATCGATGATCAAATTGTAGTAATCCGTGTCACCAAAGTCTTTGATGGTAAGCGAGTCTACAGCACCATCTCCGTCTCCTTCATACTCCCATGTGCCGGAGTTGATATCTTGCGTAAGTGCGACGGTTTCACTTCCACGGAGACGGACAGTTCCTTCGTTACTGAAGGTGCCGTTGGCCGACAGCGATTGGCCGTTGAGGGAGAGTACGGCATCCACTTCGATCGTCAGGTTGTTTGCGCCAATATCAAGCGTGTTCGTCACCAAACTAACAACGGAGTCCGTGTTGGAAATAGTCACGTCGGATCCGATCGTCGAAGAGCCTGCGTTGATGCTCTGTGCCGCCGTGCCATTAAAGGTGAGAAGCCCCGTGTGCGTGAACGTTCCCAGATTCACGAAGTTGCCACCGAGAAATATATTGTTCGCATCAGGGGCGTATGTGTGGGAACTCCAAATCAACAGATTTTTTGAATCCAGCACCGTCACAACATCCACGTCGGTTGTGTAGATCGCGGAAATATCCGTATCGCCGTTGTTGTTTGCAGTATTCAGATTCGGGCTTGTCAGGCTTCCGGCATTGTCCTGACGAACAATGAGATAATTTTGATAGAGATCCAACCCCGAGAGATCGGCACCAGGAAGAACAGTGACTGTCACTGCTTTTTCCACATTGTCATCAAGATAGGCCGTCAGCACGGTGCCTGCTGAATAGCTCAGACCGGATATCGAGTACGTGCCGCCTGCCCCCGTTATAGCCGTACCCGAAACTGCGCCGCCATCCATACTGAGGGACACTGTTTTTCCTGCGCCGATATTGGTCGTTCCTTCATCGGTATAGACCGTGCCGGAAATCGTGTAGGTGACACTGCTGCTGGAAGAGCTCG
Organism: uncultured Candidatus Peribacteria bacterium; assembly: GCA_964448615.1. GTDB lineage: Bacteria > Patescibacteriota > Gracilibacteria > Peribacterales > Peribacteraceae > CAYUWH01. The sequence goes on along the minus strand of CAYUWH010000039.1, from coordinate 7,114 downwards.
AGGAGGAAGAGCATTCGAGGGGGAATCCGCAGGCTCCACAATCCGCCTCCGGCGGCTCGGCATCAGTACATTCCTGCAAGCAGGAATATGCATTGCAATTTACGGAGGAGGAAGAACTTGCAGTATCGCGGGTCAACGTTATGGCAAAACTATCATCGAATTCCGATTCGCCGGCTACGGTGATGAAATAGGTTGTGCCCGATACCGCTGAAAATCCAGTAGTGTGGCCCGGACCATCATATATGCTCGGATTTTCACAGGCCACAAAAGGAGCGCCGTCTCCGGGGCATGACAGGCCAGAATCTACCTGAATGTAGACAGGTCCTACATGAGAATCACCGAATGCATATCCGTTATACACATTCACTCCTATCGCTGAAGTCTGGTCCGCAGTCCATTGAAATATTTTCTGCGAAATGTCTGTGACATTGCCGCATACGTTACCGCTGGGCTCATTATCGGTCGTGCCGGATGCTATCACGTACTCCGATGCCCCATTATCGATGAACGGCCCGTTTATGATAGTCACATTGTCGCAAGCTGTGGCCGAAGAAGAACTCTCGCTTGCTATCGATGCATCAGCAGAAGAACTTCCTACATCCGCACTCAGAGACAGGCTGGTGTCAGACCTTTCCTGATTTACTTTTTCCAACTGCGTTATGAGCGCCGCTACAGAAACAAGCGCCACCAAGGGCAACACGACCCTGCCGAAGAATGAGCGGGGTACCATATTCCAAACGCCACTGTAACAAACTAGCAATCTTCCGTGAATGACCGTTCTGCGTTTTGGCACACACTTGTATTGCGAAAAGTGCACAATTGTTTCGAGTCACTGTTCCTCCTACACTCACGCGTCCATGCATGTACTTCCCCTCACGACAGATCTTCTTCGCGCCGGCGATAACCTCGCCGCATTACTCATTGCAGCGAATTCACTGCAAGACGGAGACATTCTTATTCTATCGTCGAAAGCAATCGCGATGACGGAAGGTGACGCGGTTGCACTCAGTACTCTGCACCTATCAGAAGAGGCAACAATTGCTGCGGCGCAGTGTCATCGCAGTCCCGCATTTTGCGAAGCGGTCTTGCAAGAAACGCGCCGCCTAAACGGACGTGTCGTCGGCCATTGTCCCGGCGCGATCCTCACGCAATTACGCCCGGACGGCATGACGGAAGGAATGCTACTCGTGCCAAACGCAGGCATGGATGAGTCCAACATCGAACACGGCTGGACCATCGGGTGGCCACGCGATCCGGTCGCTTCGTTGCAGCGCATTCGCGCGCGGCTTCCGACAAAAACCGCACTCATCATGACGGACTCCTGTTGCGCGCCGCGCCGATGGGGCGTCACCGCATTCGCGATTGCGTGTGCGGGTATCGATCCGTTCACGAGTGAAATCGGCAAGCGGGATTTATTCGGGCGAACGCTGCGGATCACCGTGGAAGCGACGGCCGATCAGTTGGCAATCGCGGGGAATCACGTCATGGGTAATGCCTCACAAGGAATTCCGATCGCCATCATCCGCGATCATGGTGTTGCCTTCAGCGAATTCGCAGGATGGGTGAACGGGATTGAGCCGGAGAAGGACTTGTTTCGTGATCTGTACTAGCGGGCAGAAGGTAGCGGGTAGCAGGTAGCTTTTGTATACTCCCCTCCCATGGCAACGCCCACGTACACCGTATCTTGTACAAAAATTGTGCTCATCGCGCACGACGTGTATGAGTTGCGCTTCACGAAACCGGAGGGATTTTCATGTATTCCTGGCCAATTTATCCTCTTCGATGTCCCCCACCCCGATAACCACGATGACGTGCAGGCACGCGCGTACTCCATCGCTTCTTCTCCGGACGAACCCGATCTTCTCTTCGTCATCAAGCTCACACCCGGAGGCAGGGCCAGTCGTTGGATTGAGGAGAAAGTGAAAGTCGGAACCAAGGTCGTCATGAAAGGACCGTTCGGGATGTTCACGGTTAAGGAAGAGAACACCCAGGATCTCCTCTTCATCGGCACCTCTACCGGCATCGCGCCGTTCCGTCCGCAGATTTTGCACGCATTGAAGCGCGATCCCGAGCGCATCATCGATCTTGTCTACGGCGTGCGATCTGAAGAAGATCTCTTTTGGAAAAACGAACTCACCACTCTCTCGCAACAGTACCAAAATTTTTCACTGCACATCACGCTCACGCAGCCATCGGATCAATGGACTGGTCACATCGGCAGAGTACAGACGATCGTCCCGCAACTTGGCGCCGATCTCACGTCCCGCAGCATCTACGTGTGCGGCAGTCCGGTGATGACGAAAGAGCTCAAGCAGTTGTGCCTTGAACAGTGGGGCGTGCAGAAAATGAACCTGCATGTGGAGGGGTATATTTGAGGTTCTACCCCCCCAACCCTTCTCCCTGACCAGCCTTCGCCAGGGCTATGGCGGGCAAGAGGAGAAAGAAGTACTGCATAAAGAGTTTGGAAATAGTGCAAATAGTAAGCCACAAACATCACGATCATTTTCAACGGAAGTCACCCTCCCCCAAGGGGATCGGCATGATGGGCTGAAAGACATCATCGACTCCCCCCGAGGAGTCTACTGTAATCTTCTTGTATCGCTTTTTGTAATTCACTTTTCCATCGATCGGAGAATGCATCTGCTGACAAAGAAGTTGGTTTCTTTTCTTTCAAATATTGATTCGTTTTTTTCCATGCTGCACCAAACACATGCTCCTTTTTGAGTTCGGTACTCCACAATATGGTTTCTTCAATGTTGTTCCCGGAAATTTTGCAGGCGATTTCGAATGAGGCGAGACCAAATGGTACGCTGAGCGAACTCGCTTCAATAAACCACCCTGGCTTATCTTTCATGGGAATAAAGTTCTTTCCCCTGAGCCCTGGGGGGAGCAATGCTTCCACCTCATCGGCAAATACCTTGGCAAGGCTTGCTCTGAATGCATCATTCAAAAAATCTGGCTTCAGTTGTTTATCAAGGTAATTACGCCGAAGGAATGCATTGGTCTTCGGAAAGACGTCTGCCTGCTCTAAACCTCTGTTGGCATTGCCGATGAGAATTTTATTAATGCCCCCCTTTTCATCCAGCCGAAACATCACAACAGGATACTTTGTGCCAGATTTTTTTTCAGACAGTGCCCTTATGTTAGATTTGGCACTCCCTAAACGCCCCACGCTGCTCGTATTTTCATAAAATTCCAAAGGCCCGGCACCGGGTATAACTGGTTTTGTTTTCAGTGTTTCTGGAAGCGCTGACTGCAAATCTTTCTCAAACGCAGTTGCAAGACCTTTGTACCAATCCGCAGTCAAGTTTTTTATATTCAGCTGCTCTATATGCTTTTTAGTTAAGGGATAATTTTCGAGAGCAATATTCCTTCGCATTGCAGTAAAACGCGGATTGATAATTGATCCATCCTTCACCTCAAAAGTAAAATTAAACTGGCGCGCATTACATGCAGCACGCGCCAACAGGAATGTATTCTCTGACAGGAGTTTTTCAAAATCAACGCTGTCAAAAACATTGCCCTCCGGCAATCTTGTGAAACCGGCTTGTTCCGCTTTCCTCACAATCTCTTGCGTAAGCGAATCTGGAACGGATTTCGGAGCTCCTAAAAAGTAATGATCGAAGTTCTGCAACAACTTCTGCATGTTCGGCACTGTGTGCACAACTTCTTGCACGATGCCATTTGGACTCCTGCGGATGATACGGACCTCTCTACCCTCCATATTCACTCGGTATCGCTGTCCGCCTACTTCCAGCTTCCATTCCTCACTATTGAGGGTCGATCGCTCCAAATACCCACCACGTCGCGTGACCATATTCTGCAACTGCGCGAATGCCTTCCCCATCTCACTTTGACTTTCCATGAGCATATGCAACGCGTACTTGCTGCTACCGACATCAAGGGAGTAGTACGCATCTCTTGGAACCGTCACGATCATTTCACCATTCACGAGGTCGACTTTCACTCTGCCATCTGCTGACTGATAGTGTTCTAGACCTTTTTTCAAGACGCCGGCGCAGACATTTTCGTGAATGAGTCGCACACTGAATATCGTTTCCGGTTTGGTGACGGTGAATGTATAAATACTTTCCGTTGCGGTATCTTCGCGCTTTTCAGGAATCGCACCGCCAAACACCCCTTCAGAAAGGGAGAATTTTACCGTCGTCAGCTGACGCACATACTGCGGATTCAGTTCCTTCATTCTATCTTCCATACTGATGCCCGCTGATTCCAGGAATTTCAAACGCTGGGACAGCACGGGATCGTGAGTGAATGTATCAAAGTTCGTACGCTGCATCGCCCCAAGCTCCTTCACTTCTTCCAAGCATGTCTTGAGCATCGGCTCAAGTTGCTCTTGAGTCATGTTCTTGAGCTTCTCCGGATTGGTTTCATAGGAATTTACAAAGTTCTTACCGTTCATAAACACCGCTTTATAGATTCTTTCTCCACGACTGTATGCCCAGGAAGACTGCCACAGTTCTCGATTCGCTTTGGCATACGGGCTTTCGTCTGCGCTCGGCTCGGGAAGGTTGAAGACTGTCTTGTAATGGGGATCTCGCTGTTTTATGCGGTACTCCAATAATTCTCCGGCCTGACTCACATGCGTCTGTCGCCAGGCATTCACAAAGTCTTCGTTGAACAACTTCGGAGATACTTTTTGCATCTCGGCCAACAGCATTTTTTCTCTGGCAAGAGCATCGATGCGCTCTTGAAGTTGCAACTGAGTCAGTGCAAGCATCTGTTCATAAGTCATGTCCGTGTTATTCACGAATTGCGTACCTTTCACACTGAATGCATAGTAGTCGCTTTTCTTTTGTTCAAAGCGCTTTTTCACGCGCTGCTGCATGAAAGGAATCGCATCTTTTTTCCAGCGCATCGTGATGTCTCGCGTTTCGGCAATCTCGGCATCGGGATTGGTGCGCCATGCGAGCGGCAATCCCTGCTTCTCCAATTGCTGCAATGCCATGAATACCTTCTCGACACTGCGATTGCCCGCATCATTCGCTTCTTGCCGAATCGCCTCGTGCTCTGCGGGTGCGATGCGCCGGAATTCTTCGAGCACGTTTTGCAGGTCCGGGCGAATGCGATCGAGTACATTTTGATAAAGCTGCTCTTTGGTTTCCGTCGGCATTGGAACGGTATTCCGGAAAGCGCCACTCTGCCGCTGTCGCGAACCCGAACGCGCCTTGCGAGCCTGTTCGTCACGCTCATCCTGAATATCTTGCATCGACCATTCTGACAGGGGAATCGTATGACGATCCTGCGACTTGCGCATCGGAATGCCCAACTCGTCGGCAAGTTGTTGAATGCCGCTCATGCCTCTCAGATGATCGGGAATATCGATGCCCGCCCTGCGCAATCCGTCCAGAACATCATCGTATTTTTTTATTGCGTTCGTCTCTTTGTCAACGACACGATTCACCGCATCTTCAACGGATTTCTGCGCGTCTTTCACCGACCCCTCTTTGAGGCGTTCCACGAATTCTTTTATCTTAGGATTCGGCATGTTTTTTCCTGTTCCTTCCGGACCCGCGAACGCGATTTCGCGTCGTTCGCGAAGCGAGAAGCGAGGCCGGCCATGGAAGTGCCTGTTGTTCATGCGTCGCCGATGGAACGTTCGATGTGCGAAAGTTCTTCCTTCTCTTCTTGCGATGCCTTGTTCCGCAGCGTGCGCATCGCATCTTTCTTGAACGCAAGCACTTGCTCGCCCCACGCACCCATCAACTTCCCGAAGCGTTCTTCAAACAATGCAAACGCTTTTTCGTAGCGTTCCGAACGCTGCTTCCACTCTTCCTCTGTTTCTCCTTGATAGAGCGACTCCAAGCTTGGCAATGCAGCCAGTGTCAGCTCCGGTTCGATCATCGCCATGAGCGAGTCATAGAGCTCGTGAAGGGAAATTGCCGGCGTGGAGGATGTGTTGTTTTGGTCTGAGGGCATCTAGCTATTATAGCACAAAAATGCCTTTACCGTAAGTTTAAGTGGATTCAGCGAAATTGGGCTATACGCCTATCGGCTCTCGTTTAAGCATCCCGATAAACTCATCGAACAGGTAATTTGCGTCTTCGGGGCCGGGTGTCGCCTCAGGGTGAAATTGGACGGCGAAGAATGTTCCGGAGGAATGGCGCACGCCTTCCACGGTGCCATCATTCGCATTGCGGAACCACACATCCCAGCCGCTCGGCAGTTTTTCATCGACGGCGAAGCCGTGATTCTGCGAGGTGATGATGCATTTGCGCTTGTTGGGTTCGCACACGGTGCCATCGTTGCAGATCATCTCGATGCACGGCTGGTTCGCCCCGCGATGTCCGTACTTCAACTTATAGGTATCGCCGCCGATCGCGAGACTCATCAATTGATTGCCGAGACAAATGCCAAACGTGGGAATCCCCTTCTCGATCGATCGCTGCACGGCCTTGATCGTCGGCGTGCACATTTTCGGATCGCCGGGACCGTTGCTGATGAAGACGCCATCGATCTTTCCGTCATACGAATCAAGATCAAAATCCCACGGCACGCGCACCACGCGCACTCCCCTCTGCAAGAAACTCCGGATGATATTGCGCTTCATGCCGCAGTCGTAGGCAACGACCGTTACTGGTGACTCGTGTACTGGTGTACTCGTACTTGGCTCGTACGTGATTGGTTCTTTGCAACTGACTTGTGCGACCAAATTTTCCAAATTCGGGTCGGGAATATTGTGCGACGAGACGCCCGGCCCGGGCGTCTCTACATGCTGCACAATCTTCCCCAACATCACCCCATGCTCTCGCAATTTTTTCGTCAATGCACGCGTATCAATCCCCGTAATCCCCGGAATACCATGATGCTCCATCCAATTTCCCAATGAACTCACGGCGGCGTGATGGCTGTACGTTTCGCTAACTTGCGCGCACACCACTCCGCGCACGTGAATGTTCTCACTCTCGAAATTTTTGGAAAACCCCCACTCGTTCAATTCTTCGCTCGGCACGCCGTAGTTGCCAAGCAACGGATACGTGAACGTCAAAATCTGCCCGCGGAAACTCGGGTCCGTCATGCTCTCGGTGTACCCGCTCATATTGGTGGTAAACACCACCTCTCCATCAGAATCGACTTTTGCACCGAACGATTC
>CAYUWH010000038.1:11229-12464 GCA_964448615.1 uncultured Candidatus Peribacteria bacterium | reverse complement strand
CTCCTGGTAGAGCGAGCTGCCGGGTTGAAGCTGATTCTCGGCCTGCTTCTTTTGATCATCAGGCAGTGAATGGAGGAAGTTCTCCATGCCGTCTTGGATTTCCTCGGATGAAAGGGTGATCTTACGTTCTTCAATCAACTTCGCGACACCGAAGCGCAGCCTCGCACGCTCTTCGGCTTGCTTGCGCATGTCGGCCTCTATCTCTTTCGCCTCTTTCTTCTCGCGCTTCATCCACTCTTCGATCGTGAGCCCCTGACGTTGCAAGCGGTCGCTCCATTCCTCAAGCAGTGAGCGGGTTTCATCCTCCAGGATTTCAGGAGCAATTTCCGCAGTCGTACGCTTGGCAATTTCTTCCATCACGGAACGCTCGCGACGCATGGCCTCGAACTGTTCCTCCTGCGACAAGATCGATTTCTCCACCATGTCGCGGAAGGCTTTGGCAGAATCGGCATTCAACTTCTCTTTGGCAAGTTCGTCGGTCAGTTCCGGCGTCTTCACTTCCTCTACGCGCGCCGCCTTTACATGGAAGGTGACGGGCTTTCCGCGCAGCGTTTCGGTTGCGTACTTTTCGGGGAGTTTGATGGTGAAGGACTTGCTGTCATTCGCCGCAAGGCCCACGAGCTCCTCTTCAAAACCCGGCAGCAAACTTGCATCGCCGATCAGCACGTCGTACTGCTGCGCTTTTAATTCTGGAATATCAGTGCCGCCTTCATCGGTCGCCGTGAAATCAATCACGATGCGGTCGCCCTTTGCAGCTGCGCGCTCGACGGGTTTCATCGTGCGTTGTTCCGCGAGGACGGAATCAATCACTTTTTGCACGTCTTTCGGATCAGCTTTTACTTCTTTCTTCTCGATCTTGAACGTCGTCGAATCCTTCACCTTCACCACTGGATATTCGATGAACGTAATCTTGAGAGTGAGCGGCAAGCGTGAAACAGCCTCCACCTTCGGAGCCATGATGGGCTTGAGTTGATGTTGTTCGATTAAGCCGGGAAGGCTGATGCGCAGCAATTCGCGGATCGTCTCTTCAAACAATTGCTCTTGATTCACGCCCTTGCGAACCATCTCCGCCGGTGCTTTGCCCGGTCGGAATCCTTTGAGGTGCATCTGTGAGCCAAGACGCTCCAAAGCCACCTGCTCCGCAGGGCCGACTTGTTCTTCGGTAAACGTCACCGTGCAGACGGCGCGGGAGTGAGACAGGCGTTCGATGGCGGGAGCGGGAGTGGTCATTGAAG
>CAYUWH010000038.1:0-11129 GCA_964448615.1 uncultured Candidatus Peribacteria bacterium | reverse complement strand
GTAAGGCAGGTAAGGTACGTAAGGAAGGTCGGTTACGTCAAATACTACCCGAAAATCGGTAGCTTCCATACCTTCCTTACCTTTAAATACCTGCCTTACCTTCTAATCTGCTTTACTTCTTCGCGCCCCTGCCCTTCCACCATACCAGCAACGGAGTGGCGACGAAGAAGGAGGAGTACGTTCCGACCACCGTACCGACGATCAGGGCCAGAATGAACCAGCGGATATTTTCGGCTCCGAAGAAGAAGAGAGCGAAGAGCATGATGAGCGCACCTATACCGGTGGAAAGCGTGCGGCTCAACGATTCCCAGACGCTGCGCTCGGCGATGTGCCCCAGTTCCTCGCGGGGATTCTGCATCAAGTTGTCGCGGATACGGTCGAAGATCACGACCTTGTCGCTGACGGAATATCCCATAGTGCTGAGCAAGGCTGTGGCGAAGAGCGTATCGAATTGGAACGTGGTGGTATGGCTGAGAATGACGAACAGGCCGATCTTCACGATAATGTCATGCGCGAGGGCGATGATGGTCGCGAAGCCGAACGACCAAATGCTGATTCTGCGCGGCACGCTGCGGAAGGCGAATGCAAGATAGATGATGATCGCCGCCATCGCCGCAAGAATCGCGAAGAGTGATTGGCGTCTCAGCGTAGAGCCGACCGTTGGGCCGATCGTGGTGTATTGCAGTTCTTGCACAGCGCCCAATTCCTGATTCAGCTTTGCGACCAAGGACGTATGCTCTTCATTGGAAAGATTCGGCAGGCGCACAAAAAACGTGCCGGTATTGGTGGATTCGATAGAGGCGTTGCCCATTGCCTGACCATCTTTATTGAAGGTGCTGAGCGATGTGCTCAGGTCGCTCAGCGTCTTTCCATCGGGAAGATCAAGCTCAATCATGGTTCCTCCGGTGAATTCCACGCTTAAACGAGGGCCTGGATTCACAATAAGTACCAGGGATGCGACGGTCAGAATGACCGACAGGAAAAACGGGATGCGGGAAAATTGGAGAAATGACATCGGACCGAGAGAGTACCGTGAGAGCAAGTGAAAGGCAAACTGATCCTCATGGCGGAATAACGAAACTATTTGGTGCTTTTCACCACTTCCATATGGAGCGTCATTCTCCGTTGCTGTTTCGTGAGCGTCCACACGAGCGGAGAGTGCATAGTGCTTGGTAGCGGCAAAGAGAGCTGCCAATGCGTTCCCGCAAGAGCGGAAGCAAGATCATTGCCGCGGGAAGGATCAATAAGACCTGCTGCGATCAGCGAGCCGTCGATATCGTGCCATCTGACGATGGAAAATGTGCGATTGATGCGTGCTTCTAGCGCGGGGAGTGAATTGCTTATCATCCATTCTTTACCACGCAGCGCGACGGTGAGCGTGTGGTCCGTTGCTTTATGACGGACAGAGCGTACGTTCCATCCTTCCAGTGAGAATGAACGCGCGTCGATCGCGGTCTTGTCTTGCGAAAGTGCATCAAAGGAAAATCCTTTTTCAAACATGAGTGTTTCGCGATGGAATGCCGGCAAGCTCGCCGTGAAGCTCTTGAGAATATCTTCAAAGACGTTCGCTTGCAGATTGTCTGCTTCGCCTTCCGCCAAGAAGGCATAGTGAGATCCCGAGCCTGCGGCGATATGGAGCGTGGTTTCTCCTTGAAGCAGCGGCAGGATGTCATAGGTCGGGCTGATGTTCGAACCGACGGATGATCGCAGCAAACCTTCCCACTTGCTGCGCAACAGCAAGGAGAGCGTGGGATCGACGGATTGTGCCAGCTTCGTCAGTGATAATTGCGGATTGTGTGTGCGTACGACGGCGATGGGGTGTTCAAACGCGAGCGGCAGTTGCGTGACGAAGGTGGGGAGTCCGACTTTGGAGTCATCGGCTACGGAGAGATCGAGTTCTTCCGGTGAGAGCGCAATGGCCATGGCGGACGTGGTGTGGAGCCAGGGGAGAGCGAGCGCGCCGGAGCCGAGCAGTGCAGGGTCGGCATAGACCCATGTGCTATCGATGCGTTTCGCCGGGAGGAGGGACACATACTTCTGTGCATATTCCAGCGTATTCTGCGGTGCATTCAGCAATGCCTTCACGTGTTGGGAAGAGGCATCGATCTTGTACGGCTGCGCTTGCAACGTGCCGGCCGGTGTGAGCATCACCCATTCGAGCGTGCCATTGAGCGGCAAAAACGCGATGGTGGCACGCGGAGGAACTTCGGGGAGACGATTCAGTGGAGGAAACCATGCTTTCAGTGTGCGCAGCGTTTCGGGATTGGCATCGCTCACGAGCAAGGCGGTGTTCGCAGGGAGCAGGCGTGACACCGGTAAAAACACATTTCCATACAGCGCCCATATCACGCTCGCGGAAATACTCAGGCCCGCCAGAGTCGCCAGCGCAATACCGACATGTTTCCAGGTGGAAGATGGCACGGGCGACATTGTAGGGGAATGGTTGTTGTAGAGACACAAAATTTTGCGTCTCTACAATACGTCATGAAAATGTTTCGTATGGGTTTTACGAATGAAACCGTGTAGGGGCGTGCGATTCGCACGCCCCTACACACGGGATGCAGACAATGAATCATCGTCGCGTTTCACCCTCACCCCTAGCCCCTCTCCCACGGGAGAGGGGAAACGAACGATTGTTTGCATGTTTTGCGACAAAGCCCCTTTCTCCCCGCCTGCCCTGAGCAAACCGAAGGGTGGGGGAAAGGGGGTCACACATAACAAAAAGACCACTCGCGTGGTCTTTGTGTTTGTATGTCTGATCTCACCTAGCTATCGATGCTGTCTTACGAAAGCATTGAGCCGTTGATGAGGGGACTAAGGCGAATGAGATGCCTCGGATTCACTGCCGCGCTCTGGTCTCTTGTTTCTCCTCGTGACCGGACGAAGTTCCCGGACCGGTTCGCCACGAGCGCCTTGCGGCGCAGGGGGAACACTGGGAAGTAGGGGTGTCGCGCACGGAATGTCATTCATGATTCCGTACGAAGTTGCGAAGCAGAGAGGACAGTGGCCACTGCCACCGAAGTGATTGTGGTGTGTATGTTGGTGTCGAGCGTGGGCCGGGCAAGGGTGAGAACCGCATGCGCAGCGTCGCTGAGGGGTGATGGAAAGCGTTAGTACGTACACTGCCCGTAGAATCAAGATGAAGAATGAGTGTTCCGGGGGAACGTTTGCCTTCCTGGAGGGAGGGTCGAATGACCACTGTTCTCTCTGTGTCAGCGGTGGTGTGAAGGTCCGATCGAAATCATGTCATCGTACGCATCGGATGTTGTGTGTGCAACATTTGGAGGGTGTGAAAAACTACGAATGTTGTTTGGTATATCTCTGATACAAAAAATTGTTCATGAAATGACGATTGATGGATGGTGGGTGATTGATTGTGAAAAATTATGAATGTTTTCTCATTTACAAATCGTTCATGAATTGTTTTGCCTCCTCATTATTCGGATCAATTTCCAATGCCTTCTTTGCGGCGGCATCAGCCTCGTCACGGCGGTTCGTGGCGAGCGCGGCTTTGCCCAGTTGCACCTGCATCGAGGCATCACCCGGCCATTTGGTGGTTCCTTGCAGTGCCTTCTGATAGGCGGCCTTCGCTTGATTACTGCTGATGGACACGGTCACGAACAGCGCAAAGGCTTCCGGTGTTGCGTCTTGCAGTAGCGTGAGTTGATCCAATTGTTCGAGTGCGAGCGTGAGATTTCCCGTCTGCACGGCCTCCTGCGCCAAACTCATGCGCACTTCCGCTTCCGGCGTGAATCCGTTTTGCAGTGCGTACTGCAAAAATGTCAGTGCGTTGCCGTGATCGCCGACACCGATGTAGGCGCGTGCCAGGAAATACTGCGTTTCCGGTTTTTCCGGATCGATCTGATACGCGCGCTCGAGTGATGCGAGTGCTTCGCGGAAACGCTCGGTATTCAATTCGCAGTAGCCCTGCACGATCCATGCATCGCGGTAATCAGATTGCTGCTGTGTGACGCGACTTAAGAGGGGGAGTGCCAGTTCGCATTCCTGTACTTGTGCGAGCGAGCGTCCCAATAGCGCGAGCACATGAATGGCAGGACTATCCGGGAAGAGCGCGTATTCGTCATACGCGGCCTTGAGCGTGCGTGCGTACGAGCGCAGAACGGGTTCCCATCCTGCAATGACGATATCCAACTGTTGCTTTGCCATATCATGTTGTTCGCGAATAATCCCGAGCAGCGCGAGTCCGTAGGCTTTCTGCGGCGAATCGGGGGCGGCATCAAGCATCGTTTGTGCCTGCTGTACTTCTCCGGTGCGCAGCAAAATGATGCTGTTCAACAATGTAAGATCTTCCTGCTTCGCGCCTTCGCGCCGCATGGCTTCGGCGGTGAGTTTTGCGCCGTTCACATCTCGCTTTTGCAGTTGTGCCTGCGCGAGCTTGCGCAATGCGGGCAAGCCGCCATCCTGATCCACCGATTGCTGATATTCCTCGGCAGCCAATGTCCACTGACCGCGAGCGGCGAGCAGATCGCCTTTCCGCAAATGCAATAACGCCTCATCCCGCGAATCCGCTGCGGAAAGCGGCTGCAACTGATTCGTGAACGTGGGAAAATTCGGCAGCGCCTGCGCCAGGTGCTGCTGTACGTTCACGGTTCCCCGCGGCAATTGCCACCACAAATACGCCATCACGCCGAAGACTGTGATACATGCTGCGGCGATGGGAGCAAGAATACGCTTAGACATGACGAAGGTAAGGAATGTAAGGCAGGTAAGGAACGTCAGGCATGCTTAATTCTACAGTACCTTCCTTACCTTCCATACCTCCCTTACGTGCTTTACGCTTCTTTCTTTTTCCGCGTCTTTTTCGGCTTCACTTCTTCCTCATCATCGAGAAGGCTGACGAGCGGTTCGCTCATCATTGGCTGCATTTCACCATCAGATTGCATCAGGGCGCCGCTTTCGATGGTCTGACGCGCGGCTGCTTCGGCCAAATGCTTCGGCAACACGGCTTCGACTGCGGCCCACTGTGCCTCGCCTTCGGCGGGGAGCAGTACGGTGACCTGATCACCGACTTCCGCGCGGTAGAACGTGACCGATGCCAACAGCACGCGCAGAGGTTTTCCTTCGGAGAGCACTTTGTATTGTCCGTCTTCCTGAATCAAAACTCCTTTTGTCGTGCGGCGCTCGACCGGTGCGATTTGCTTGTAGATGAATTTGCCTTCGTCCGTAATCGTCAGCTTCATGCCATCGCCTTCGACCAACTTGCTCTTCGAGGCATAGTTCGCAGGGACGGGATAGCTCTGTCCTGCGCCATCGACCATGTTTTGTCCGTCGAAAATACCCTCAATGACGCGGCCGCTCACCGGAGCTGCGGTCACGCGGGTCGCGCGGGTCACGTGCTTCTCCTTCGACAAATCGGCGACTCCCGTTAAATCCCTCAATAAGGCGTTTGCTGTCTTGAGAGACGCCTGTGCGCTCTCGAGCAATTCTTGAATATGAAGCAACGATTCGTCGGCCATACTGCGGGGGAAGAAGTGTGAAAAGGGGAGAGCGTGTCCGGAGGAGGACTCACAGAGGGGAAACCTCGATATCGAGGGAGAGATTGTCGAGTTTGGAGTGCATCTCGGTTTCCGTGAGCAGTCCTGCTTGGGCGCCTACTGCGCCGACAACGCTCATTGCATTGATAGTACCCGCTTGGAGCGACTTTGGCAAGTCTAGTCCTGTCAAAAGCCCCCATGTCATACCGGTCCCAAAGGCGTCTCCGGCACCGGTCGTATCGACCACTTTTGTCTCTATGACCGGGCAGCGATAGAGTGACTTCCCGTCGGTTGCAAAGGCGCCGTTTTTGCCATCAGTAATGCAGACGATCTTTGCGCCTGCGCAGTGGAGTTTCCAGAGGGCTTCTTTGATGGTTTTTGTGTTACTGAAGGCAAGAGCTTCCTCTTTATTGAGCTGGAGAAGATGCGTATGACAGAGCAATAACTTGTTATTCTTCGCAGTGATGCCCGCTTCGATTTGCGCGCCGCCGGGATTCCAGGTGAGGTGCGGGTGCGGCTCCGTGGTGAAGATGCGAATCAGGTCGTCTTCGATTGCAGAGGTAATAGGTTGGATGTGATTGAGATAGATGCAGTCCATCTCGCCGGCCATCTCGCGGTCAAACGTGACATCGTGCAAATGGGCGTTGGTGCCCGGGTCGTAGAGGATCACACGCTCGCCGCTGCGCGCAGAGAGAATGAGCGAGAAGCTGGATGTTTCTTTTTCGACGAACGTGACGCCGCGCGTATCAACTCCTTCGCATTCAAAATTCTTGATGAGCTGAGCGCCCCACTGATCATCCGCCAAAATACCGGAGAATGCCGCTTGGCATCCCAGGCGCGCGAGGCCGACCGCGGTATTATCTGCCCCGCCGCCGCAAGCCCCGATCACTTGTTCCACCCGGATCTTGGCGCCGAGGGGGAGAGAAAATTGTTCGGTGTGATGTTCTTCCTTTACGAGCGAATGATTCAAGCGCATGAATAAATCAAATGTCGCACCGCCGATGGACATGGTGCGGATAGGGGTGCGCGTGAGTTTGTGAGGAGAGGCAGACATGAGGCGGATTTTAGCTGTTAGCTTATAGCTTTTAGAAAGTTCTTTTCTCTTCGCTAACAGCTAAACGCTATCAGCTTCCATGGTACTGCGATTGTACCAGCTTCAGAAACGCGGCGCTGCGGCGCACATTTCGCTGATGCATCCATGCTGCGAGTCCTCCTGCTACGGCAATAAGAAGCGCTGCGTACCAGAAGATGCTCGATAGTCCCGTCTGGTTCAGCGTGCCCGGCTTGGTGGTGATTAGAGGATTGCTGGGATCAAAGGGGATCGGGTCCGAAAGTCCAGTGCCGTATCCTTGACCGTTCGGCGTGCCGCTGCCCATCGCCGAGAGATCGTTCAGGCGATCACCCGTAATGGTGACCGGCGTGAGGCGCAGATAGTACGTGACCCCGTTGAGAAGATCGCGCAACGTCATGGTTTTTGCTTCGCCGCTCAAGAGGCGATGCTCGGTGTATTTCCCTTCCTCCACGCCGTATTCCAAGATGTACGAGGCGAGGGGAATCTGATTCGCGAGGTCCGGCCACTTGAGGACCAAGCTTGCATCTTGGGGTGTCACTTCCAATTGCAGGCCCAGCACGCGCGCCTGGACGATGTCGCTCTTCTGTGAACTTTCTTGGTCACCCTTGAGGGCCGTCACGGCGAAGTAATAGAGCTTGCCTGCGCCGAGTCCCGCGATTGTTGCTTGCCCCACGTCCCGTCCCGTATCCAGGGAATACGCGAAGTTCTCCGCCGTTTCACCCACGTAGACGCGGTAGCCGTCCGCACCGCTTTCGAGTTGCTGCCACTTCAGCAGGACGCTCGACGTTTTGGGTTCCGCGACCACGCCTTGCACTTGCGGCAGGCCGCCCTTCCCCGCTTCGAACATCGTGCGGACTTCGGTGGCGTTGCCGGCATCATCCGTGGCGGTGACGATCGGCTGATATGATCCTGGTTGAGCGGGGACGGTCAAGAATCCTTGGTATGTTCCCACCGTGGTGCCTTCCGTCAGATTGACGTTCTGTCCGTCGAGCGCAACGGTGACGCTGGGCAACTTGGGCTCGGTTTCCACGCGCACGAGCAGCTGTTCGCCGGTCGAAGGTTTCTCCGGAGCGTAGGTGACTTTGCTGATGGCCGGAGCAGCCTTGTCAATCTTCAAGACAAGAGGGCCGGAGTCGTAGCGGCCGGAGTCATCTTTCACGCGGATCGTGAATTCCGTTTGCGAGGAACTAAGGGTCACGGGAATCGAGAAGCTGCCGGTGCCTGACGTTTCTCCTTCGGTGTCGTCTTCGCCGCCCATCACAATCAGGTTTGCAAGCCTTGGGCCTTTTCCTTGCAGCACGATCGAGGTGCTGTTGATCCAGTCGCCGTCTTTATAGTTGGTGATTTCAATGGTGGAACCGGCGGCCGGATGTCCGCTGCCTCCGGTGACGGTTGTGACTGCTTCCCCGTAAATGGTGGAATCTTCTTCGTCCGTCACGCGCAGCATTTGTTCGCCTGAAGTCTGGAATTTCAACGTGATCGGAAATTCCTTCACGCCGAGATTGCTCTCCTTAAAGGTGTAGCGACCAAGCGCGGGCAACACGGCATCAGGATCATCCGGCGCATCGAAGCGCACCGTACCGACGTAATCCTGGACCGTATTTCCTTCCGCATCCACCGCACGCACCACGACTTTCGAGGCTTCCTCTCCGGCAACCATCGTGCGCGGGATCGTGACGTCGAAATGGTCGATCTCGCCGAACGTGCTGAGTTGCGCGCGCAGCGATCGGGAAGAGAGGATGGTGTCATCGTTGCCGCGAGCCAGTGTTTCTCCCGCTGTCACCGTAACGGAAGCGAGGAGCGGAGAACCGCTCAAGAGGTCCAGTGCGCGGAAGGTGGAGGTTCCCGGCGTCGTGGCAGAGACAATAAATTGCTGCTGACCGTTTTCATCTGTTTCCAATTCTTCCGCCATAATCATGTCACTCGTTTTACTGGAGACAAGCGTGACGGGGCGGCCAGACAGGGGATTGCCGAAACGGTCGGCGACGGTGACGATGATCGTTGCTTCGTCGTTGCCGTCGGCATCGATGTGTTTTTGAAGCGTGCGGAGTTCGCTTGCAGAAGGATCCATGGAATCCGGCAGGACATCGAATTTCGTGCTGCCAAGCAGCGTGGTTCCTTGCAAGACATCCGCCGTGTAGGTGCCTGCGACTTCCGTTGCATCCGGCTTGAGCGAGACGATGGCTTCTCCTTTGCTATCACTCGTTACACGAACCGTGAGTGTTTCCATCGGCGTATCAATTTGGACCGAAAGAGCGGCTTGTGCCGGCACTCCCGCAATGCGCACCGTCGCGCCGAGTCCCGCGATGGAATCACCGGCTTGCACCGATGCTTCTGCCAGCGCTCCCCAGGGGAGTGCGAGCAGATTGAGCGTGAGCAGTGTGCGGGCGAGAAAGCGGTTCATAACGTGTGTGTTGATATGAGTAATCTGAGTATTGTAGCACGAAACGCCGATTTGCTCAATTCCTTGAAGAGATATGGGAACCCATTCTTGTGGTTTGTCCATGATTGTTCTTTCAAGACGACGCTACGATCTGCCCATGCGGCGCATGCTCGGTATCGGCTTTATGGCCAGTCTTCTCCTAGCCGGATGTGGCGGGAGCGGCAGTGCAGAGGTTTCCTGTGCCAATGCCTACTGGGATGGCACGGTGGGAACGTGCTTGCCATCTGGCTGGATTGTGTTGGATCGTGCAATGTTGGATCAGCGCGGCGCTCCTCCGGAAGTGATTACGGCGTTTCAGGCTGATAAGCCCGTCTCCGGACAATTCCCGACCGTGACCGTGACGCGCGAAATGTTGAAGCAGCCGATGACGTCAAAGGAATACAGCGATGCCTCGTTGCAATCCGTGACGGGGTTACCGGGTTATGAAGAAGGGGATACGCGCACCGTGACGATCGATGGTGAATCCGTCGCGTTGCATACGTTTACCGCGCAGCCGCGCAGCGATGAACCGCGCATCCGGTTCTATCAAGTGAGCATTGCAGGAGAAGGCGCCGGTTACACGTATACCGGTGCATTGCCGCTTACAGTCGCTGCCGCCGTGCAGAGCCAGGTGACGCTTGTCCTGCAAAACGCCACGTTGAAACAGGCGGCTGCGGAATAAATTCTCGCACAAAAAAAGAGGAGCGGATAACCGCTCCCCCTTGTTGCTCAACCGAAGGTGAGTGCCGAATTTTACTTACAGTCCGAGCTGCTCACGAATGAGCGCGACGACGTCCTCTTTGGCGTAACCGCCCCAGAATGCGTTCTGCCCGGCCTTGCCGAGACCGGAGCCGCCGGACCAGCCTTCGAATTTTTCCTTCAGCGCGGCGCAGAGCGCACCGTCTCCGAAGAAGTTGACCTCGCCGTCCTCGGAAATGACCAGTAACTGGTCGTACCGGCCGTACAACCGGTCGCAGACGGTCGAGGTCTTGCTGTGCGACAGCCGCACAGTCGTTAGTCGACCCTCGACCTCTGGTTTCTCGAGCGCGATCTCGGCCTGGATTTCCTGTTTCTGGGTGACGCCCTGCGCCTTTCGGTCCAGGGCACGGACGCGCGCGATCTCATCCTGCGTCGCGCCGAGCGCCTCCATCGCCGGGATGTACCCGGCGTCGTTGGCCGCGACCAGTTCGACCCAGCGGCGAGTTGCCTCCGACATGGTCATTTCGAGGAGTTTGACCACCTGGGATACCGATGCCGGTTCTCCGGAGCGCTGCCCGTGGTGATCGATGACCGTCATATTCAGTGCTCCCTCGGGCCAGCATACTGGCTTGCACTCGACGAAGACGACCGTCGGGTCCGCCTCGAGGGTCTCGACAGAGGATGCACCGCTCCCCATGGAGCGGTTCACCCGGACGACCGTCAGGCCGAGGTCTTTGGGCGAATAACTGTGATCGCCCCAAGCCTTATTCGGCTGGAGCCAGCGGATTCCCGCCATGTTCAGGAGCTGCTTGATAAGCTCCATTTCGGCATCGTTTCCACCGAGCACGAAAAGCGTGTTGAAGTTCTGACTCATGAGTCACTCCTGTGATTGTGTGAAGGACCGTAAAACTATTTATTATAATAGATTAAATTTTGATTTTGTCAAATATCTATCATCAGAAAATCAGAGAAACTGCTCAATGGAGGTGCCGGTGGGAATCGCACCCACGCATGGGGGTTTTGCAGACCCCTGCCTTACTACTTGGCTACGGCACCAAAGGAACAGCGATAGTGTAGTGTCCTTGGCGTTTCACGCAAGCTCTTGCGAAGATGCTTTAAAGTGAATAAGCTCTGCGCATCGTTCGTTGAGGAAAAAGGGGCTCGCCCCGTACCGACGCTCCCTCAGAGCAGAAGTACGAGAATCACAGTAGGGCAACTTTTATCATCATCAAGCGTTTGGTACGGGGCTGTAGCTCAGTTGGTAGAGCATCTGCTTTGCAAGCAGAGGGTCAGGAGTTCGAATCTCCTCAGCTCCACCACACTCATCATGAGAGTGGTGTTTTTCCTTACAAAAAAACCGCCTCTCACTCTTGTGAGAAGCGGTCGTGGCATTCCGTGAATGCCTGTGGTAATTATTTGGTCGACATCTTCGCTTGTAGGA
>CAYUWH010000037.1:0-13983 GCA_964448615.1 uncultured Candidatus Peribacteria bacterium | reverse complement strand
ATCGCCTTCTCGCGATTTTCTCTCTCAATGAAAAACGCCTCGGGACACCAGGGAACCGGCGTCAGCTGCCATTCCTTCGCCGTTGCTCGCTTCATAAATTCCTCCACGCTCATTTTCAGCGTATTGACGCGAATACTCTTGCGCAGCGGTTTCTCGCTGATCGCTTTGAGCGCTTCGAGATCGGTAAAGGCCGCGTATCGATCAAATGGGTGGGACATGACTAGACAGAGTGTACTGGATGTTCTTCACTGTGCCCATGGAGTCCCCCAAACCTTTTGGCATGAACGATATTGTCTTTCAGGTGCTCTACGCAAAAGAAGAACAGGAATTGCGCCTCATTAGAACACAAATCCGCGAGGTGCTTACTCGTTACGCACAACTATTTCATGATGGCAACGATGAATTACAGCAACTACTCAACGAAAAGCATGACCGAGAACAGGAATGTGAATTGCTAGGACAATGTCCACAGAAGGATGAGGAGGTTGTCACGCTTGGAGCTCACGTCTGCTTGGAACTTAATGGATATGCCGCAGTGAAAACGGCAATCGAATCATTGTTCTTGCGTCAGAAGGCAGTAAAAGATGCGATTCGGAAAGCCGAAGCACGCTTCCGAAAAGAAGGAGAAGTTGCGCAGTGGAACTGAGCATCAGATCACAAGACTCACTAGCTTCCCCGGCACATAAATCTCCTTTTTGATCGACGCGCCATCGAGGAACTTCACGACATTCTCCACATTTTTCGCCGCTTCGAGAACTTCTTCCTTCGTAGCAGATGCAGAAACTTGCAGATCACCGCGAACTTTGCCGTTGATCTGGACCACGATCGTCATCGTGTCGGACTTCAACAGTGAAGGATCGTACTTCGGCCAGGACTGCTCCAGCATGAATCCTTTCTTGCCAAGTCGTTCCCAGAGTTCGTCCGCCAAGTGTGGTGCAAGTGGAGCAAGCAACAGTGGAAGCGCTTCTGCCACTTCCTTCTCCATGGTTCCGGATTGCTCGACGACATTCAGCAATTCCATCAGCGCAGAGATTGCTGTGTTGAAGCGCAGCGCTTGTAATTCCTCCCCACACTTTTTGATTGTCTGATGCAACTTCACCATCTGTTCCTGGTTCGGCTTCGCGCCCTTCTCAGGTTTCGCTTCCTGATACTGATCGTAGGCTTTCCACACACGCGCGACGAAGCGATCGATACCCTTGATACCCGTGTCGCTCCAGTCGCCACCTTCGGTATACGGACCCATGAACATCAGGTACATGCGGAAGACATCGGATCCATGTCGCTCCACGAATGCATCAGGACTCACGACATTGCCTTTGCTCTTGCTCATCTTGGCGCCCTGATTCGTGATCAGACCTTGATGAACTAATTTTTTGAACGGTTCTTCGTGCGATACGAAGCCAAAATCTTTAAGTGCCTTCATCACGAATCGCGCGTAGATTAAATGCATACACGCGTGCTCCGGACCACCGATATAGAGATCGACTGGCATCCATTTTTTCTCTCGCGTCGGATCCACGAAGTGCTTCTCATCATTCTCCATCAAGTATCGCAGATAGTAGAAACTCGAACACACGAACGTATCCATCGTGTCATATTCCGGCGTCCACCCTTTGCCGAAAATTTTCTCGGTGCGTTCGATGAATTCTTTGGATTCCGTCAGCGGCGATTTTCCCGTCGGCTTGAATTCCACATCGGTCGGCAGCAGCCACGGTAAATGTTTTTCAGGAACGGGGTGTGGCTTTCCTTCCGGATCGTAGACGATCGGAATCGGCGCGCCCCAGTAGCGCTGGCGCGATACAAGCCAATCGCGGAGACGATAGTTGATCACCCCCCTGCCGCATTCTTCATTTTCGAGCCATGCGATCATTTTTTTCTTGGCTTCGGCAACACTGAGCCCATCCAAAAATTCCGAATTCACCATCGTCCCGTCACCAACAAATACTTCTTTTTCGACATCGCCACCAGCGACCACCTCCCTGATGGGCAATTTGTTCTGCTTCGCAAATTCCCAGTCGCGCTCGTCGTGCCCCGGCACGGCCATGATCGCGCCTGTGCCATAGTTCATCAGGACGTAATCCGCGATCCACACGGGAATCTTTTGCTTTGTGGCGGGATTGATCGCGAACGCACCCGTAGGCACACCCGTCTTCGTCTTATTCAAATCCGTGCGCTGCAGTTCGGTCTTCTTTTTCACTTCTTCCCGGTATGCATGCACTGTGCCCCAATGATCTTTCGGCGTGATGGTTTCGACCAAAGGATGTTCCGGCGCAAGCACCATGTACGTTGCCCCGAACAAGGTATCGGGACGCGTAGTGAAAACGGCGATGGTGAACGGCAGGTGAGAGAGAATTCTTCCCTCTGAATCGAGACCTGCTTCTTTGGGATTATTGCGGATGTACTGTATGACATTTTGAAATTGCTCTTCTGAATCCACATTTTCATGGTGATTACCCTCTCCCCAAAGATGGGATTCTTCACCTTTATATTTCTTAAGATATTCACGAGCCGAAGCCCCCTTTATTTTTTTCACAATATCTTTTTCCAGATCTCGATCACGATGAAAGCTTATCAAAAGATGGATATGGTCCATCATCGCCGCGGCTTCATGCACCACAATATCGTGACGCTTGGCGACATCTCTCAGTATTCTCAATATCATTTCAGCATCTTTGGCTTCTTCGAAAGAAGCTCTGCGATATTTAGGTTCAAATACTAGATGTACACACCGATGGTTCGCATCCGTGGTAACCCGGCAATTAATTGCCGGGTTACCACGGGCGTCTGCCAAGGTATTCTCATGAATCTCATGAATACGATCATCGGCAATCTCAAATCTAATCTCAGCACCTTCGCTTTTCCCGATCCAGTTTTTCTGCATCAGCTTCGTCTTTTCCGGCCAGTCCAACTCTTCAAGTCCATCAAGTAATGGCTGCGCGTACTTCGTGATGTGCCAGAACCATTGCGTGAGGGATTTTTGGACAACCTCGGTTCCGCAGCGTTCGCACTTGCCATCGTGCACCTGTTCGTTTGCGAGCACGGTCTGATCCTTCTCGCACCAGTTCACGCTTGCCTCTTTCTTGTACGCAAGTTCGTGCTTATGCATTTGCAGGAACAACCATTGCGTCCAACGATAATATTCGGGGGTGGAACTATTGAGCGTCTTGCTCCAGTCGTACATCGTTCCCATCCGCTTGAATTGCTCGATCATCGTCTCCACATTTTTGCGGGTCGATGCATCAGGATGTACGCCCGTCTTGATCGCGTAGTTCTCCGCGGGGAGTCCGAACGCATCGAAACCCATCGGGAAGAACACATCTTTCCCCTGCATCTTCATGAAGCGCGCGAAGCTGTCAGTGGGGCCGTACTGGAACCAGTGTCCCACGTGCAAATTCGCACCGCTGGGATACGGGAACATGATCGCATAATAGTACGGATCTTTGGCCTTATTGAGATCCACCTCATGCAAACCGGCATCGGCCCACTTCTTCTGCCACTTGGCCTCGATTTCGGATGGAGAGTAGTCGCGCATCGGAATTATTGTACAGGGAATTGGCAAGGATGCAGGGGGGATCGGGAGCGGAAGGGCGATGAAGAGGGAAGACAGGCTTTCAACATCACATTTTCGGCATACGTTTGCGCTTTTTTATGGTATGATCCGTCGGAATATGGCCAAAATCCCTACCGTCGCCATCACCCTTCGACTCGGCCTTCTGGGCCTCGCTCAGGGCAAGAGTGCCATATTATGCTTCCATTAAGCTATGCCTAAGCTCCCCACAGTGGCAATCATCGGCCGGCCCAATACGGGCAAATCTACGCTCTTTAACCGGATCGTGGGGGAGCGTTTGGCGATCGAAAATGAGGTGGCTGGCACCACGCGCGATCAAATTGCGGCCAAAGTCCTGACCGACGAACTCGATTTTCTCCTCATTGATACCGGCGGTATCGGGGGGGGATCGACGGATAAGGATCTGGAAGACGACGTGGAGAAACAATCAATCTTGGCAGTCACATCGGCAGATCTGATTATTTTCACGGTGAACGGAAAAGAAGAACTGACCGCGAGCGACCAGGAAGTGATCTCCATTCTCCGCAAGAAGCGCAAGAGCCACGTGCCCGTCGTACTCGCTGTCACCAAATGTGATTCGCCGTCGGTGATCAAAAATCGCGAAACGGAATACGAGTCGCTCGATATCGCTGGCGATACGGTATTCCTGAGCGCCACCCATAATATCGGTATCGGAGAATTGACAGATGTCATCACGACGCGATTGAAAGAATTGCACTTTACGAAGGAGAAAAAAGAAGAACCTGCTGAAGGCGCAATAACAGCGGAGCCTCCTCGCATCGCCTTCATCGGCACGCCGAACGTTGGCAAGAGCTCGCTCGTGAATGCCCTGATGTCGGATGCACAACGCAAAACCTCTCCGCGCATCGTCTCGGAAATTCCCGGCACCACGCGCGATGCTTCTGATACTGTCGTGAAATTTAACGAGAAAGATTACGTATTTGTGGACACTGCCGGACTCCGCCGCAAGTCGCGCGTGGAAGCAGACATCGAATACTTCAGCAATCTCCGCAGCATCAAAGCGATTGTCGATAGCGATATCGTCGTTCTTGTTCTCGATGCCAAGCTTGCGATCAGTAAGCAGGAAAAGCGCATCGCCGCGATGGCCATCTCCGAAGGAAAAGGCATGATCATCCTCGTCAATAAGTGCGACATGATCGACGGTGATGAAAAGGCCGAGAAGCAACTGGAAATCAAGCATGTGCTGCGTTTCTGCCAATTTTCCCCCGTCCTTTTCACCTCCGCCCTCACGCGCGAAAACCTTCCGAAGATCTTCACGATGATCGAAACCGTGACACGCAACCGTGCACGCCGTATCTCAGTCCGCGATCTGCGAAGATGGTTCGAAGGCTGCATCCAGCGACTCCCCTCTCATGCGCTTTCGCAGTGCAAATTCATCACGCAAGGCGAAGAAGTACCGCCGACGTTCGTGTTTTTCGTCCGTCATGCGAAAGCCGTCAACGTCACGCAACTGCGATACCTGGAAAACAGTCTCCGCCAAACGTTCTCGTTTGAGGGAACACCCATCCGGATGATCACAAAACAAGACGAACAACGCGCGGAGCGCAAGAGAGGATGATCCTGTATCATGGCAGCCATGTCCGAGGATTCCCGCCTCCCGCCTCTTCCGTCGCGCTCCACGCCGATCTCGATCTTCTCGGGATTTTTGCTCGTCGCGGTCGCCGTATTCGGACTCTCCGTTCTGAACAGTAATTTCGTGCTCTGGGATGACAACTATCTCGTCTTCTTCAATCCGCACATCAAGGCCTTCACCTGGAGCAACCTCGTCTATAACTTCACGCACTTCGACCCGGAACTCTACATTCCCCTAACCTTCCTCAGTTACCAACTCGATTACGCCGTTGCAGGCATGAGTGCGCCGTTTTTCCATTTCACGAATCTTCTCCTTCATACGCTCAACGCATCTCTCGTTGCACTTCTCCTCTATTTCCTGCTGCGCCGCAGTTGGGTGGCCATCTTCTGCGGACTGCTATTCCTCGTTCATCCGCTCCATACCGAAGCGGTGATGTGGGTCTCTGCCCGCAAAGACGTGCTATCAACATCGTTCTTTCTCGCGTCGCTGCTCTGTTATCTGCGGTATCGTTCCGATCATCGCTCACTCCCCTACTGGCTCAGCGTGCTCGCATTCGGCGTGGGTTTGCTCGCGAAAGTTTCGATCGTGACGCTGCCCGTGATTCTGCTGCTCGTCGATGTGTTGCAACGACGCGCCTGGAACTGGAAATGGCTCACGGAAAAACTCCCGCACTTCGGGTTGGCCATCATTTTCGGCATCGTCGCCCTGATGGGAAAGCAGGGCATCAATGCTTCCTCGACACTTCTCCAAAAAGCCTTAATGGGAGCCAAGAGCACGGTGTTTTATCTGGAGAAATTGTTTCTCCCGTTCGATCTCACCGTCATCTATCCCTACACGGATGCTGTTTCCGCCTTCTCACCGGATTTCACCGTTCCCGTTTTGCTCGTCCTCGCACTTCTCGGACTCGCGATCTTCTCCCTGCGCTTTGGACGAACGGTGTTTTTTGGCTTTCTGTTTTTCTTGATCACGCTCGTTCCCAGCTTCATCAACTTCTCGAAGGGCGGTGATTTCTATTTCGCCTCCGATCGCTACGCCTACATTCCCTCGATCGGCATCTTATTTCTTCTCGCTTCATTCATTGCATCGCGAACGGATGAAGGACACAGCAAGCGCTCGCTGCAATGGCGGCAGATGTGGGCGGGGGTATTGTCCTGCGTCATCGCGCTCTTCGGTTGGCTGACGTTTGCGCAAGCCAAGACCTGGGAGAACAGCGAAGCACTATTCACGCAAACACTGCGCCTGTATCCCGAAGCGATCGCCGCACGGCTGAATCTCAGCGTGATCTATCGCGAAGCGGGTCGTCTTGATGAAGCTCTCGCGCAACTGCGCGAAGTGATCAAGCTTAAAGAACACACCCGCGCCTACAGCGGCATGGCGACGATTTACGAAAAAATGGGCAGACGTGCCGAGGCCTATGCGGCCTATCGCAAAGCGGAGCAAATCGATCCCAAAGATCCCGAGCCGCACTTCGGCCTTGGCATCCTCTACGCAAAAGACGGCAACATGAAGGCGGCGCTCGAAGCGTACAACAAAACCCTCGCGATCGACCCCACGTATGTCGGCGTCTACAACAATCTCGCGGCGCTGTATTTGGAGCAAAAGGACTACGCAAAGGCTGAAGAGACGTACCGCAAGTCCGTCTCGATCGATCCCTATTTCCCCGACGCGCATTTCAATCTCGGGGTGATCGCGGAAGATCTTGGCAAGACCGAAGAAGCAATCGCAGCATTCGAGACGACGATCCGGCTCGACAAAAAATCTGTCGATGCCTACGTGCACCTGGCTCCGCTCTATCTGAAGCTCGGCAAGAAGGAGGAAGCGATCAATGCGGTGAAGAAGGCGAATGAAATTGATCCGACTGATGAGGATGCGAAGTTTTTACTGGAGACGTTTACGAAGCATGGATTAATACGTTAGCGTTTAGCTAATAGCTGTTAGGTTAATAAATTCGATAATCTAAAAGCTAACTCCTATACGCTATTACCCTCTCCCCTGCTTCAAATCTTTGACACGGCCGTCTTCACGAATCGGCAACGGGAAGGCGCGGATAGCGACTTCGAGCTTGCTAATGAGTGCGACGGGATCATCATCGAAGACGATATTCGGCGGCATGCTGCGCTTGCACAGTTCTTCGACGATATGCGGGATGGAGTTCGAAATTCCCCCGGAGTTCGTGACGATGCCGATAGGACGCCCTTCATCATACGCGATCGTGAATTCGTTCAACGTGCCGATGCCCCCACCGACGATGACCACGCCGTCCGCCGAGCGAATATTGATGATATCGCGCTCCATGAATCCCATGCCCGTATAGATGATCAAGTCGTGATCATGCGGAGACATGTATTCATGCACGTGTTCGTATTCCGAAAATGCGGGAGAAATACCGACAGCGAAGCCGCCGGATTCCTTGCAGGCCAACATCGCATCATGCGGCAAGCCGGGACACGCGCCATTAATGAAAATGTGCCCGCGCTTCGCGATGGTATGCCCGAGCGTGCGCGCCTTCTCTCTGGCCAATGGATCTTCCGTCTGGGGACCGCTCGCCGAACCCATCACGCCGATTTTCAGGCGATGATAGTGCGAGTTGGAGGACGGAAAGGGTGAGTTCATAGATGTTGGTGATTACTTCAAGTATTATAGCATATTTTGCTTTTTTAGACAATCCACGCCTTATCGCAGGTAAGCCGCCCTATTCGCATTATGCTCATCATTCGTCACCGCATAGCGAATCATGCCGTCATTTCCATGCAGATAGTAGAAATACGCACTTTCCTGAGGCTTTAACGCCGCTTCGATGCTTTTGAAGCTCGCGTTGGCAATCGGTCCGGGCGTGAGCCCGCGGAATTTGCGCAAGTTGTACGGCGAATCGACATTAAGATCCCCCACCGTCAGTGCGCCCGTCTGCTTCTCCAAAATATACCGAACGGCGGCATCCACTCCGAGCCCCATCTGCGCGTCATAGCGCTTCCAGAGAATCCCCGCGACGATCGGGCGCTCGCTATCGGTCCGCGTTTCTTCTTCGATCAATGAGCCCATGGTGACGATCTCGTGTAACGTGCGCTTGGATGTTTTCAACGCCTCCGCATGTGCTTCGATGATGCGCTTGCGGAAAGTCGTCAGCAAACGTTCCAAGAAAAACTTCACCTGAAAATCCCCGACAGTCACGAAGTAGGTATCCGGGAACAAATATCCCTCGAGCTTTCCGCCGCGCGGCGCGAGTCCCGCGGTGTTCGGGAGAAATTCGAAGCTCGCAAAATCACAGGTCTGCGCGCATTTGATCGTTTCTCCGGGCTTCGCCAATCCTTTTTCCGCAAGCAACGCATCAATATCGCTCACGGTGTACCCCTCCGGAATGGTGATCACCATCTCGCCCGCTTCGCCCTCCGCGATGGCGGCGGCGATGGCGGCGGTGTCCATCGAGCGCATTAATACGAACGTTCCGGCTTTCATTTGCTGATCCAATTCCTTGGCTTGCACATAGGAGCGGAACGCCCATGCGGAACGGATCACTCCTTTTTCTTCCAACATCTGCGCGATGTCTTTCACGGTCGATCCTTTGGAAATCGTGACCAACTCACGCGCTTCGTCGCTGCGATCAACTGGGGCAAGGGCACTCGCATAATACATCTGTCTTCCCACAACGAATGCGACGACAATCAACACAATGAGGATGATCCATTTTTTCATGCGATGATGATACCGGAAATGACATGAAACAATCTAACGTTTGGGCGTATTTGCAAACACCGTGTAGGGCCGTGCGAGTCGCACGGCCCTACACGATTGGTTTAAACCAATATTGTCACATAATAATTTTTTCCTATCACGATGTGAATATATCGCAACACGTGTGTAGGGGCGTCCAAATTGGACGCCCCTACACGGTTAAATTACATCAAATTTGTCACACATTGATTACGCCGCCGGCAATTCATCCGCGCCGCCCGCGGGCATTCCCATTTGTTTCATGATGCCCTGCATGCGTTCCGCAGCAACCAACTGCGCTTTTTTCATCGCGCGGTTCGTGGCGTCTTTCATGGCGTGTTCGATGGCGGATCGTTCCATTCCCTCAGGAATGTGTACGGACACAATTTCCTGCTCGGCCGTGACAATAACCTTCAATCCGTTGGTCTCAGCCTCAATATGAATTTTCGCAAGATCCTTGCGAATCTGCTTCGCATCGCGCTGGAGGCGATACATGTCCCGCATTTTGGAGAAAGAGTTCATAGACGGGCAGCATAAAGGGAATCCAGATAGGCCGCAATAAGAGACATCTCAGGAACTTTTTGCGATTCCTATTCTATCCTCGATCTCTTGGTCAACGAAAATCTTTTTGCGTCCGTACTTCATGCGGCTGTATTCCTTCACGAGCTGTGCGAGCTTATCGTTGCGGTTCGATTCGTCGTAAATCGTCGCCATGCTGAACGGACGCGAGCTCGTATTGTTGATGTTCAGTTTGGCATAGCAGTGGAAATTCGGAATGCCGATCACGTCTTGCTCGCTGAGCACCGGCGCGAATTCTTTCGCCATGTACTCGGCGTCTTCCGCGCCGATCTTGAAGCTCAGAATCGTACCGACGTTACCGAAGACGGCATCGCGAATCTTGGTGTTCGCCTGATCGTACTCAGCGGTTTTGCCCGTGAGTTGGCCGATATATTGGTGCGCCATGATCAGACCGAGTTCGTATTTACGTGCCTCGGAGAGGATGGTCGCGAACGCATCGGTGATGAAGTTCTGGAACTCGTCGACATACAGATAGAACCGCTTGCGCTGCGCTTGCGGCACATCCGCGCGACTCATGGCCGCCATGTTCACCTTGTTCACGAAGATCAATCCAAGCAACTGCGCGTTGATATCTCCGATTTTTCCTTTGGACAAGTTCACGAGCAGCACTTTGCCGCTATCCATCACTTCGCGGATGTTGAACGCGCTCTTCGGCTGACCGATGATATTGCGGATCGTGGTATTCGTGATGAAGGGACCGAATTTCGCGGAGAAATACGGAATCATTTCTTCCTTCTCGCGCGAGCCGGTTTTGGCGATTTCATTCTCCCAGAAGCTGCGCACGACCACGTTCTTGCACTTGCTGACTTTGTAGCGCTGGAATTCATCATCCACGAACAAGCGCGGCACATCGATGAGCGTAGCGCCTTCTTCCTCATCATCCATCAGGGTGAGACAGCCGTTGCGGAAATAGTGCTGGATGCGCGGACCGAAGATTTCGGAGCCGTACATCTTAATAAAGATTTCCATCGCATCGAGCGAGGCGCGGTCTTTTTCTTCGGGCGTGTGCGCTTCCAACATGTTGAGTCCCATCGGACGCTCAGTATCAGCGGGATCAAAGAGGATGATATCTTTCGCGCGCTCTTTGGGAACGTGCGCGAGCGCATCTTCGATCAGATCGCCGTGGGGATCGACCACGCAGAGTCCTTCTCCTGCCGCGATATCCTGGCGGATCTGCCAGCTCAGCAAGGCGGATTTACCCGTACCGGATTTACCGATGATGTACTCATGTCGCGTGCGGTCTTTATGCATGAACCGGATCGGGGTTTCCTGGGCGCGGTAGCGGTTGATACCAAGCACTACACCTTCCGTCGGCGCATTCGGTGGAGGTGGCAACACACGATAGGTAATCCACTGGATGATCGGGATTTTGTTATAGCGGCTGTCGGGGAAGTGGTAGAGACCGGCAAGCTCACGCTCCACGAGAAGCGTCTTGCTCCAGTAGCCATTGATGCGGTGCTTCCATTTCCAGTGAATGATCGGCGCATTCCACACCAACGGGAGGAAATCAACGATTTCTCGATGGTTTGCGAACGAGTTGCCGTACAGATCGCGGAACACGTTGAAGGCGACTTGCAGGTTGTTGGTGATATCGATCGCGCGGCGCATGGTGGAACTGGCCCCCATGATGCGCACGGAACAATGGAACCAACTCATACCCGCCTTCTCGCCCATGCGTTTATAGAGCTCTTCCTCCGGTTGGATCATACGCACAAAGGAATCTCCGGAACTCGCGCCCGGCGCCATGGTGCTCGTGTCTCCAGTCGCGATGCCGCCGAGCACGCGCAGTATCGGCGTGATGATCGGAATGTGTGACACCCACCGATCTTTTTTTCCTTTGAATTTCGTGCTTGCAAAGGTGCGCGCATGTTTCCCCCATTTATTGGAAAACGACGGTTGAAACACCACCTGAATACATGCATGATCGCCGGCCTCGAATTTGCTGAGCACGTTTCCCATATCGTTGAGCGGATCATCCTGCATCTGCTCGTAATACCGAATCGGATACACGTAATTTTTTTGCAGTTTCATGTTGTACCCAACAAGCTGGCTTCCCTTGACCCAAATTTCCGGAGTCGCCTGCAACGTCACTTCGGCATCGGGATAGAACGACGTGATCTGCTTTTCCACGATCGACACGAGGCTCGGCTGCACCACGACATAGAAAATCAACTCTCCTTTTTCCACATACATCTCAAAACTCATGCAGATGTAGCGGAACATCCAGAAATGCACCGACTGCCAGAATGTCAGCGTCTTCACTTCCCACAATGCGCGGTACAACTGTTCCATGAGTGCGACTTTCTCTTTAAAATCTTTTTCGGTGCGCCTTTCTTGATCGATCTTCGTGTCACTGCGCGGCAAGAGCACCTTCATGGAAACCAAGTACCGCGACATCCAAAATGCATAGGCAAAACGGGCTGCATGCACAAAAATGCGCCACCCTCCATAAATGGAAACCGGCAGCAAAAACCGCCAAGGATCCTGCAAAAGCCATCCCCAAATGTCTCCCCAAATCGTCCATTGAAATACAATGCTCACGAGAGCAACGGCGCCCCACAGAATCGGCCAGAAGAAGAAGCGGAAAAAGGTAACCACCGAGCTAAGTATAATCTAGTTATTATAGCAAAAAACCGCGTTTTACGATAGCTGCAAGGTGTTTATTGCGCGCACTCCGTCACCTGCATCGAGAATGTTTTTTTCACGCCGTTTAGGGCCGAAAGCGTGAATTCGTAAAGACCGGTCACGGAGGGCTTGAAGGTGAATACTTCTTCTTTCGTAATCCAATCCTGCATTGCCGTCACCGTGCCGTCGGGATAGCGGACAGATCGCAATGCAAAACCAGCATTCGAACGAACCGCAAGAGGCTCGCCGAGTGGCAACGTCCAAGGAATGCCTGGCAACAGTCGTTGATTTCTGCTCAAGCGAGTTTGATAACGGCGCATCGAAGAGTCGCATCCGTAGACAACACTGACATCACCAAGGCGCTGGAACGTGGCACGAAGAATTCCTCTGCTTCGCTCTTCAATCGTCGTGAACGCAGCAAGGCTCAAATCCATGTCGCGACCTTTCACGAAGGGGCCGCGGTCGTTGATGCGCACGACCACACTTTTTCCATTCGCAATGTTCGTCACGCGCACAAGCGTATTGTGCGGAAACGTGCGGTGCGCGGCGGTCATCATGTGCATGTCAAACTTCTCACCGAACGCCGTACCCTTCCCATGCCATTTTTCAGCATAGAGACTTGCTTCGTGCACTTCATTTTTCAAATGATCATCAAGACTTTGCGCAAGATACAACAACGTTTCTTGCGTGATGGGAGCGCTCGCCTGTTCTTCCGTGGGCAGTGCGGCGATCGGATACTGCATGAGATACCCGCTGAGAGTTTCAACGGAAATATTTTCCGGATCATCGATATTCCGCGAACGCAGGAGCCATGTCAGCGTCTCACCGAGGCGAAGGGGTTCATCGGGGAAAAAACGATCTTCGTCATCGAGAATCTTGCGCGACTTGGCGTAGAGAAGCTCCGTAAATCCTGCATCGCCTTCGTTCACATCCTCGAACGACGCCTTATTCGTCTGCTGCGCCGGCCGGCCGAGGCTCTGCCAGATCAGCAAAAATCCATCGCGGCGGGAGATCGGCGTTTCGGCAGCGAGGACATGGAACGGAATAACCAAAAAACAGAGGAGGGCGAGGGTGCGTTTCATACGTGGAGAGCATGAGGAAGATTTGAGATGAGCGCAAGAATACTTGCATTTATATGGGTTTTAGTGTATGTTCATAACATGAGTGACAACCACGATCAAGACCAATTCGGGTATGTAGAAGGCGGTGGATCGGGAAACGGCTCAGAAGTTACTGAAGAAACAGCGCCAGAAGTGCTGACTCCTTCGCCGCATATCAACCGTGTAGAGGGCATGCTTAATCAAACGAAAGAAACGCTACACGGAATGCCCCCTTTGAATGACTATGAAGGAGACGACGAAGATTTGCGTCGCGATTTCGGCGTAGTACGTGATGAAGAGGAGATGCCCAAGCAGAACACGGAGCTAGAAGAATCACTCCTCGAATCCATCGAATCTGCGGAGCAGAAGAATGACGACCCCGAACGCATGGCACGCATTTTGATAAAGGAAGATGCCGTGAGCTCCCATAATACGATGCCGAAGACCGTCAACTTGGTCGCCTTGTTTTGCAGCGGACAAGAAGTCTCGAGTCCGTATCTGCTCGAAGTCATGCGATACATGGTCATCGTCTACATGAAAAAGACGATCCGCCACTGCGAAGGGTATTCCGACGGTGCCGAGATTGAAACGATTGCCAAAGGAATGGCGCACCGCGGTGACGCGAATCTCAAAGGATTATTGCATTGCTACGATGCACTCCTTTCACGCGGATTACCGGAAAAAGCACTGCAAAATCCATGGACTGCGCGCCTGATTCAGCTGATGGAACTCATCACGCTGCATGCGGAACCGTTGTATCCCGGCGAAGAAAAGAAGCAATACACTGCACTCGAAGGAAAATTGTGGGA
>CAYUWH010000036.1:0-14906 GCA_964448615.1 uncultured Candidatus Peribacteria bacterium | reverse complement strand
CGCTTGCATTGAAATCAGAGACCAAGGTTGCATCATCGATCACGATGTCTTTGGTACCGGCGTATTTGCCGGGAGTGGCCAGTGAAGATTCCGCAACTCCATCGAGAGCTGTCACACGATAATAATTGTCGGTGTTGACGGCGACTGCATGCGTGAAGGTCAGAGCATTTCCGGAAAATACTTCGGAGTATGTGACGTTATCCGGAGAGTGATACACCTTATAGCTCGTTGCTCCTGGCACCGCCTTCCAGTCGACTTTTACCTGGGTTGTATCTTCTTCGGTCCAGAAAAGAGGAGAGGTTGGGGGAGTACCTGAGGCCAACGTGAAGTTATCAAAGACATAGCCTTTGCCATTATTAGCAGGATTATTCACAGGTCCTCCGCCTGTGCGAGATTGAATAATAAGAGAATCAACAGGGCGCGTTGGATTACCTTCACAGTAACGGAAGTAATCTTCCCAACTTGTTCCTGTCTTTTTTAGAACACCATCGACGTAAATTTTCACAACGTCATTGCGAGGACCATCTACGAAATCCATCACGAATTTGATCGTGTGCGGCAGTGTTCTGTCCAATGTTGCAATGTCAGTTTCAACGAAATTATCGACTCCATTCTGACAACCGTTTACATCAGGCATGCTTACACCAAACGGTGCGACATCCTGATAATCATCAAAATAGACGTGAATACCGTCAGCCAAATCATCAAAACGGAGATAGCTCATGCGTGCACCATCACCGCGATCCGGTGAAATAGAAACGTGCAAGCCGGGCTGTTGTGCGCCGGGCACCGTAGACCCGATATCGAACTGTGCTTCGAAATGCGTTTTTCTGGTCCCACCGGAAAGTCCATTATTGACTGCCGACGTTTCTCCGGCTTCATTCGTAATAGGCTTGGTAAATATCCAATCCCCGAAGGAGCCGCTTGTCACGGCATCCGATACTCGGAACGTTTTGCAGCCAAAACTATTAAAACCATATTCATTGTCCACAACTGCAAAATCATAGGCGCCTGTTGCGATCCAGCCATCTTGGCCGTTGACTGAACCTAACGAAAAACCGTCGAACGTACTTCCATTGCATGCTGGCGCTGCAAAAGCAGGCACGATGAGCAACGAAGACACTAAGGCCGTAAGACTGAGGCCGGATAATAATTTTCTCATAAGAAGAAAAGGGGGAATGTTAAACCGAGCTTACTCCGACCTGGCAATAATTCGCCTTTCTTCGGCCGAGAAAATATGTGAGATGTATAAATTATTTATTCCCCAATCTTCACAAACTTCCGCGTCAGGTATCCCTCACGACCATCGGGCACGCGGACGTGAAGCCATACTTCATCGGATTGATCCAGGAGAATAAGCAGCGTTCCGGCAGGGAAACTGCCGATTGCGCGCGATGTGATATCAGGTTGTACGCGGATATTCACCGGACCCGTAATAGTGCCGACTGCTGAACCGGCGGGCGTCTCCACAACGGATGCCGGGGCCGGCGAAGAAGGTGCGGGAGTCGGCTGCTCGGAAGTTGGAGCGGCATCGTCGGCCCGAATCGGGACGATCGAACTCAGGATCAAAAATCCCCTTGTTCCATCAAGCAGTTGCACTTCGGCCCATGCCTCCTGCTGCCCGACGAGTGTCAATAATTCCCCTCCTTTCAAGACGCGCACGACGCGGAACGCCATCCCCGCCCCCGAACGCATGTTGGCGCTGCCAGCGGCAAGACGATGAGTCGCTGAGATGGTCGGAGTGGTGGGCGCTACGGAAGAAGTGGAATTCCCTGAAGGCACAGGAGTAACAAGAGGGATAGGGGTGGCGAAGGTTGAGGAAGGGACAAGTGCGAGGAATCGCAACAAAAGCACCGCCGTATCGCCGCGCTTCATCGTAGGGCCAGACGCATTCACGCCATCCAAAATTCCCAAGCGCGTCGCACTCTGCTTGGTGAGACGAAACGCATCGAGGAACGTCTGTACGGTTTCATAACCGCTCGCGGCACGGAACACGTTCACGCGGTTATCTTTGAAGATCGTGAAACGCTCGCGCGTCGCAGCATTGACGTATGGAGCGGCCCAGGTCCCTTGCGCGGAAATAGTGCTCGGGACACCGTAATCCGGAATCGGCCTCCTGGCGGCAAGCACGGCCATTTTCGCGAGCTCCGCCAACGTGACATCATCGTTGGGACGGAAGAAGCCCGTGTACCGACTGGTTTCGTAACTTCTCGATGACACAATGCGTAATTGCGCCAAGCGCTCGACCGCGGAGACATACGATGCATCGGGTTCAAGATCGGTAAACGGCAGAATCGGCGCAACGGCAAACGCCGTCCCGATGAAGCCCGCCTGAAGACCGAGCGCCGCGATAAGTCCGAACCCACGTCGCATAGGGTTTCAGTGTAAAGAAGGGGAAGATGAAATGCCATTGGCTTAGTATTTAGTATCTAGTATTTAGATAGTCGTCATACTCAATACTAGATACTGCATACAAAATATTCATCTCACATCATCGCCCACAGGATCAGCGACATCACCCACGCGGAGACGAGCATATAGCCGCCATCGATAGCCGTCAGCTTCCACGATTTATTCGTGTAGGCGTAGTTCTGGGCCAGCACCATAAAGGTGAAGGCAAACCAGAGCAGCGTCGCGAGCAACATCGGATGATACCACTGGCCGTATGATTGCATCTGCAACATGCGCCCAAGCACCGTCGACTGCACGAACGCGGTGGCGATGCTCATCAACATCGCGGGCATCATTGCTTTCTGCATGTCTTCTTTGCGCAACTTGTCCACGCCCGTCAGCTTCGCCCACGATTTCATGAAAAGCGGACCGTACCACACCGAACCGATGAGCATGTACGCGACGATACAAAGGAGGATCGCAAGCGGGTGCGACGAGATGAACATCCAGAGTGCCTGAAGAGAAACCATAATGGAGGGGGAATGTGCAGTACAGTATAGAGGAAGGGAGACGCTCTTTGCCAAGCCTTATCAACGCGTTCCCCACGAACGATTCTGCAACGTGAACAGGGCATGCACGCCGATCCAGTACGAGATGAAATGGGAAAAAATCGTGAAGAGAAATAACCCGGGTATTTTCTTCGGCGCCCAGAAAAATGCCGGCAGTTGGCGAATGACGAAGAGCAGAATCATGGAAGGAAGAATCGCCTTCACGAAAAATTCAGGATTCAGGAGCGATGCGATCGTCAGGAGCAACACAATGCCAAAGGAGGCGATGGGCAACAGCAGTTCCCACAGAAGCAATTCGACGAAAAAAAGCCTGTTTACCTTCCAGGCAAAGGATAACGCAAACATCGATTCCACCAAAAAACCGCGGCGCCAGCGTTGTTGTTGCTTCATGAAGGCACGGAAGGTATCCGGCGTATTGGTGTAGGCGATCGCGCGCGGCTCGAATACGACCTTCCATCCGCGGCGCAATATCAAATTCGTCAGATGGCGGTCTTCTCCGTACGTACAGGGTTTGCCTAAAAATTCTTGCGCCGCGAAGCGCCGAATCACTTTTTTGAGCTGAGATGTTCTGAATGCGGCAATGGCGCCGCTGCAGCAGTTTACGCACCCGTGAGCGGATTGGGATTTGCGCTGAATATGCAATGCCGACCAGTAGTAGCCGCCGATCATGCGAGTAAGGAGATTGTGCTTTTCATTGAGCAGCTGCACGTCGCCGCTGGCCGCCGCGACTCCGTTTTGCTTCAGAACCGAGACGAGCGACACCAATGCGCGACGATCAAACACGGTATCGCTGTCCATGGTCACGACGAAGCGTTCTTTCCGCAGAAAATGCTCTATCGCAAAGACCAATGCGGCACGCTTGCCCTGATTACGAAACTGGCGATGGTATCGCGCCCCGCGCCGCTTGGCGATGCGCTTGAATTTCGCGCTCAGCGCTCGATCCGACCCGTCGTCAATCACTACGATGCGCTTCTTGCCATCCGCCGCAAGGACCGATGCCAATGCTTTCTCAAACAAGGCCGGCTCCTCATTGAAGCAGGGCATGACAACGAGGATTTTCTCCCCCGCATAGAGCTTTCTGTTTTTCGCCTTCAGCTCGCCATAGAACAAAAGCGAGAAGGTATACCATATCTGAGTGAGCGCGAGCAGCAGATACAGCTTGTAGTACCACATCCATCCGTCTTCAATAACGCCCACAACATACAAGACAAACAACGCCGCCGAACCCGCGAGTGTCAGAAAAAGAAACGTGAGAAAACGACGTTGCATCCGGGATTGCCGATGGCGTGCGGTAAGCCGAAAAGCGGAAGAGGGATGGGTCGACATCGGATGGGTCAGCTGAGATGACCGCTTAATTGGAGAAGAACCTGCTGATAGGTCTGGAATAATGAACAATGAACCGAATCTTGATGATGAGTTCCCACCGCGCCCAACAATTCATTGCGGTTAAAACCGCGATCTTCCGGGACGGCGAGCGTGATCTGCCGATCGCCAATCGTGATCTGCCGCATCGTGAGATCCGTTTCTTGCGAAACGGCGGCAACTTGCGCGGATGTCAGTCCGCACAGCGCTTTTTCCTCGGATTGGCGCTTGGTCAATCTGTCGAGTATTCTCAAGAGCGGACTTGCAGATTCTTGCGCTTTTACCACGACGAACAACGGTTTCTCCCGCCAATTCCCCTGCTCTGCGATCGCCTGCGCATACACCCGCGTGCTCGTATACCCCAAAATATTGGCCAGCGTAAAGGCTGTGAATGCGATCAGCATCGAGAAGGTCATTGCCCATTGCAGCGTTTGTTGTTTGTTCATGAATGAAAATTGATCAAACATTATACCGGAAATCACGAGTTTTGCAATACTCTAGAGAGCGGATTTCCCGGAAAAATGCTCCGGAAAACGTTAATATCGCGTTAATGTCGCAAGACTATGATGGAAGCACTTCAACTCATCAGCCATGCATATCCTCCTCATTGAAGACCACCAAACCGTCGCGGAGAACATCAAGAAATTTTTGGAGTTGCAGCAATATGCGGTAACCGTTTCGCATGATGGCAATGACGGACTGGAAAAGGCGCTGACACAGGAAGTGGACTTGCTGATTCTCGATATCAACCTTCCCGGCATGGATGGCTATGTGCTGTGTTCAATGCTCAGACAACAAGGCAAAAAGATGCCGATCTTGATGCTGACGGCCCGCAGCAAGCAGGCGGAAATGGTCAAAGGATTGAATCTGGGAGCCGATGATTACTTGGTGAAGCCGTTTGATTTGGAAGTACTGCTCGCACGTGTGCGCGCATTGTTACGCAGACAGAGCACGGAGAAACTCCCCGTGATCAAGACCAATAAGCTGACGCTCGATACGAACACGCAGGAGGTGTGGAAAGGAAAGAAAAAAATCAATCTCTCCCCCAAGGAATACGCGCTGTTGGAATATTTCCTCCACCACAAAGGAGTGGTCCTCGACCGACCGCGCTTACTGGAACACGTATGGGGCAACAGCGATGCCTTGATGTTCTCGAATACGGTGGATGTCCATATCGCCTACTTGCGACGCAAGCTGGGGAGCGACACGATTCAGACCGTTCCGGGAAAGGGCTACCTCATTCCCACCACGGCGTAGTAACATCAACACCATGTTTAAGCGCATCAGCTACCAAATCGCCGCGCAGTTCACTGCCTTCGTTTTTTTGCTGTTGCTGCTCACCGGCATGATTTTCTTGATTGCGGACATGCAGAATTCGCGTCATCAAACGACGATACGCTTGCAACAATTGTTACAAGGCATCATCGCACAAGCACGCCGACCCGCGGATATTCCCGTATTACTCCCGCCACTGCTCCGAGAACGCGTTCGCATCGTGGATGCAAGAGCCGGCAGTTTGTTCAGTGGAGCGCTCTATAGCTCGATCCCCTTCGATCCGAAGAGCGGCGTGTCGCACTTCACGTTTGGAAACGAAACGTATGCCGTTCTCACTGCGCCGTTCCTCCAGGACGGCGACGTGGTGGGCTACCTTCAAGTGGCGGATCAGCGTCGCGATGACGATTTGCCGCTGCGCGCGCTGCTGTTCCTGCTCGTGAGCGCAGCCGTCTCTGCCGCGACATTCGGGGTGGGCCTGTTTTTTGCACGGAGAAGCCTTAAACCCGCCGAGCAAATGGTGGAGCAATTGGAGCAATTCACTCAAGACGCGAGCCATGAGCTGCGCACCCCGCTCACCGCGGTGAGCACGTCGCTGGATCTCGCGCTGGCGAGCGGCGAATTCAAGAGCAACGTGACGAATGCCAAAAAAGAATTACGAGAAGTCTCCATTTTGATCGAACGTCTTCTCGAACTTGCGCGCCTCGATAAGTTTCTGCTGCGCAAAGAATCGGTGGACCTCTCGCAACTCGTGAAAGAGACAACGGAAAAACATCGCCCTTTCGCGCAAGAAAAAAACGTGACCATCGTGGAAGCAATCGCACCGGGGATTCGTGTTTCGGGCGACCCATCGCTGGTGCGGCAAATCGTCAGCAACTTGCTCGCAAACGCGATTAAATTCAATAAAGAAGGCGGACGGATCGACCTCAAACTGACGCCGCATATTCTTTCAGTGCGCGATACCGGAACCGGCATTTCGAAAGACGCATTGCCCCATGTCTTCGACCGGTTCTATCAGGAGGACAGATCCCGCACGAAAGGAAAAGAAGGTTTGGGGCTCGGCCTCGCGCTTGTGAAACGCATTGCGGAATTACACGGTTGGACTGTGTCGGTTCAGAGCAAACAGGCTGAGGGCACCGTTTTCACCGTCCATTTGTCTCAGAAGAAATCCCAAGCAACATCCAAAGACTATTAATCTTCCGTTAACGTCGCTTCTCTATTCTGGGCACAGTCGCGACACATTCTTATCTCTTTTTTCCCCATCAGTATTATGAAGAAATCATTCGCTCTCGGCGCAGCGGCAGGTGTCTCCTCTCTCGCACTTGCCATTCCCCTGCTTGCCCAAATGGCTGGCGCACAGACGAGTTCAACACCATCCATTGCCCCAAAAGTCTTCGATCACTTCGTGGAACGCCCGGCTCCGACCGTGGAGAACGTACAAGCGATGATCGATCGCGACACGAAGCTCCTCGCGAACATCGACGCGTTTGTCGTCATACAGAAACAAGCGACCCAAGCGCATAAAGACGCGCTCACCGCCGCGCTCTCCATCACCGATGAAGCGCAGCGCAAGACGGCCGTGGAAGCCGCGCACAAGGCCATGCACGAATCCATCAAATCGGCAATTGATGCCAATCCGGATCTTCAGGGAATCATGATGCCCATGGGCATGGGCATGCATATGAAGCACCATGGCCGCGGTCCCGGCATTGAAGATCTGCTCACCAAGCTCGGCATGACCGAGGCGGAATTCAAGGCCGCGATCGAGAGCGGCAAGACGCCGCAGGACATCGCCACGGAAAAGGGCATTGAGCTCCCCACTCCTCCGATGAGAAAAATGAAGTGGCAGCACAAGTTTGATGCGGCCGCACCCGCAGACTCGTCTGCTGCCTCTGTGCAGTAATCGAACCAGGCGCGCGCTCTGAGAGGGGCTGCTTGAGCAGCCCCTTTTACGATGAATATCGAGGCCATTCCCTGTAAGATCTTGAGGTGTCTCCGACGCTTTCCATCATCGTGCCGGTCTACAACGAAGCGCGCACGCTTGCGTCAATCATGCAGGCACTGATTTCTGTGTGCAGCGATGCGCAGATTATTTACGTAAACGACGGTTCGAAAGACGCATCGGAAGAAATTTTGCGGAAGAACGCCCGACCGACCGATATCGTGTTGAACAAGGAAAACGGTGGCAAAGGGTCGGCCATTCGCCTGGGCCTGGAACACGCAACCGGAACATACACCGTGATTCAAGATGCCGACCTGGAATATGATCCGCGCGAAATCGCGCGATTGTTACAAGAGGCGGCGGCACATCCGGGATCGGCCGTCTTCGGGTCGCGTTTTTTGCAAAAAAATCCGACGCGCTACTCGCGTTTTCTCCTCGGAAATAAATTCGTGACGACATGGTTGAATCTCCTCTTCAATGCCAAGCTGACGGACAGTTACACGTGCTACAAATTGCTCCCGACCGACGTGTTCAAGTCACTTCAATTGACTGCGCGAGGATTTGAATTGGAAGCCGAAATCAGCGCGAAGTGTTTACGCAGGGCAATCCCGATTCGCGAAGTGCCGATTTCGTACATGCCACGCAGCATCGAGGAAGGAAAAAAGATCAACGCACGCGATGCCCTCAAAGCGCTCACGACAATGTGGCGCTTGCGCTGGCGCGATGCGTAAAGCAGATTTGAAAAACACATGCTTTGCCCTATGCCACAGCGCAGTCGCATGCACATCGAAGACAGTGACGACGAGCACCTTCATGGCACGCGAACCATGAATCGTGTGACAACAATCGTATTGCCATGACGGAATTCTCCGAACAACGTGTAGAGCCCTGCAGTCGGGAATGTAATCGTGGCCCCGATATCCGGCCCGAACGACGCCGGCATCTGCACATGCGGGTTTGATGCCAAAGAAGGATCGACAATCCTCTCTACCATCGGAGCCGGAACCATGCCATGCGTATGCATGAATTGCCGCAAGTCCTCGCGCACAATGGCAATGTGCATGGGAGCGGCGAGATATGGCCTGAGATCGGTGACCGGCACGCCGTTCTGGGTGATGACGTACTGCAATTGCACCGGCGCTCCGGCTTTGATGGTGGCGGGTTTTGCGAGGGTGACATCGTACGAGCCGAATGTTTTTTGCACTGATAGATCTTCGTTCAGCGTGACTGGCTCTTCTCTGCCCGGCACATCGATATAAAACGCCCGGGAAAATAGATGACCGCGCTGGGCCACATTGATGTTCACCAGGTATTTACCCGGCTTGGGGAATGCATACATCACGGGAAATTCCGCTTGCTCAAGCAATTCAGGTGCAAGGACAGACCCGCTGCCCGGATGAATGTGCGAGAAGACCGTCTGCTCGTCATTCACGATGATGACATGCGCGATGCGATCATGATCGGCAATAAGATCCTTTGCGGCCCCCCCTTCCGGATCGCGCGCGGTAAAACGCATCATGACCTGCT
This sequence comes from uncultured Candidatus Peribacteria bacterium, assembly GCA_964448615.1. GTDB lineage: Bacteria > Patescibacteriota > Gracilibacteria > Peribacterales > Peribacteraceae > CAYUWH01. The sequence goes on along the minus strand of CAYUWH010000036.1, from coordinate 5,843 downwards.
GTCCGACTTGCGGGTACTGCGGATACATCGTCATTTCCAACTGCACGTGCGCAGGCCGCATGAAAGAGTCGTACTCACGTTCGTCTGCAATATGAAACAACCCTTTGCCCATTCCCACCATGCATCCGACTGTCGCCTTGGGCGAGAGCACACGCCCTTCCGACATCGGCACGCTCTCGGTCCACAGATGACCGTTGTTCGTGCAAGACAACTGGAATCGCGATGCGAGCAACGCCGTGACAGCGATCCCGAGAAATGCAGGAAGCATTGCCCACACATACCCGCGTGCCGTGAGCCGCTGGAGAAGTGAAGCATTTGCATGTCGATGCTCTTGTCCGTTGCGCATGCTGCAGAGAAAGAGGTAGATCGCCCCCAGTACAATGATCACGGCAATACTAAGCATCGTCACATCAAACCACCCGGACCATGATCGCCGCTCTTCGATCACATGCATTCCAAGATCCTTCGGGACGCGGAAGGTAAAGGTCGCCGTCGCGTCGTATCCCGTTTGCATCACGCCAGTGACGGCAACGCTCCACGTACCCGGCGCAGCGATATCGCGGATGGGAAAACTGTATCCGCCCTCAAATCGCTTGGTGAGAACCTCTTGCAACGGGCCAATTCCCTTTTCGTCATTGGTTGCCGTGACGACGGCATCGCGCAACATGGCAGGTTGGCCGCTCGCATCTTCAAAGGTGAGCAAGAACGATGTTTGATCAGAGGGATGTTCGCCAAAATAGACCGTCGTCCCGTGCACGGTTTCGTGCAAGGAAAGCAACGGTTTCAGGGGCAGCGGCGGCGTGGTGATGATCATCAAGCTTGAGAGAAACAGTACGCATACGCCTGCCGCCGCTTCCCCCACGATCCAGAATGCACGCGGTTGTTGTTTCTTGGGAGGATTGCGCTCGGCATCCAGAACCCACTGTTGATAGACGCGTATCGCCAAAAAGATCGTCGCCATCATCACTAACAGCACAAACCTGCTACCCCAGAGCGTCGTTGTGAGATTGTCGAAGGTTTTCACATGCAGCCACGTCATATAGACCCCGCTCACCCCACCGACCGCAAGCAATACGCTGGTTATCTTTCCGTAGCGAATCAACGCTTGACGTGATTCTTTCGGATCATCGAGCGATTGCAAGAAGGGGAAAACGAGCACCGCGAGCGCGAGCGAGGCGCCGATCCATCCGTCTTTCGCAAGTACATGAAAGACATTCATGAGGACGGACAGCCAGGGCGAGAACGACGATGCTGCCGCATGACTGACAGATGCACGCAATGCCGCAAAGACGAGCAAGGGCAACCAGAGCAAGAAGAAGAGGCCGCTTCCTTTTTGTTCGAATAGGCGCTTGCGCACCGACAAGAATACGACAAGAAAGAAGAGTCCGCATGCGGCACGGTAGAGAGCGGCGCCTCCCGCGGACGTCTGCATCACCATGGAAAAACTTGTGAGCGCATCAAACGATTGCCGCAGCATAATCGTCTGCATTTGCAGCAGTAGATACGCGATCACGCCGGTCATCAAGAAGAACACCCCGAGGCATACCCATCGAGTCCAGCGCGCGAGAAATTTCTTCCATGCCGCAGGGCGTGACCCGCGCAGTGGACGCAAAAGCCAAACTGCCAAGAGCAGAGATCCTTCCAACATCGCCGCTCCCAATAATTCAATCCAAAGCGAAATCGCTTCCGGCCGCGGGCTGCGATGGATCATTTCGGTAATCCCCGCATCTTGCGATGCACTGGTGACATGCCCGACGGAAAAGATGAATGCGCCCTTGGAAAAATGTCCGTCATCGGCGGAGACCGTCGCCCACGATACGGTAAAGGTTCCTGATGCTGATGCTGATGCTGGAAGCGGTTTGATGAATAAACGCGGATTCTGCGGATCGACGACTGCGGAGGGTAGGGGGAGCTTTTCTCCATCGGGTGCATAGATCGTGATGGTGCTCGCCGCGGCATCGATGCGCTCGCTAAACCGGATTGCGACGCGCGCGGGCATTGCCTCCATCACCACGCCGCTTTCGGGTTCCGAGGAAACGGGAACCGCATGCGCGAAGACGGTGCCTATCGGCATGCACCCTAGAACGGCAACGAAAAGAGCACTGCGTATCATGTGCGCGGGAAAAATCGTGAGCTGATCGCGATGAGAATACAGAATCCGATCAAGATAAAAGCAATGTAATCGATCATCAGGGATTCTTGCTGACCGGGCAATGCAACATCTGTTTCCGCCAACTTCTTTCCTTGCCGGAAGAATACGAGATGCAATCCGCGCAACCCCTGCTCCGGAGGAATGTCATACGTGAACTGCGCCTGGGTCATGGGCCCTTCTGCAACCGAGAATGCAGGCAATCCGTCTCCCTGCCCCGAAGAAGACACATCAAGCCGGTCAAACGAAACCGTATCCCAAGAGGAAGCAGTTTTATACTGCAATAACGTTACATCGAATGCGGCGCGCGAAACGGCGCCCTGGGAAGCAGAAAGAACCTGAACACCCACCTCCACCTTATACGGATCGGCGGATACTTCGAATATCTGACGCGTGTTTTGCGCAAAAACCTGCGGCATCCAGAGTAACAAGCCGAGAAACAATCCGAATACGCGGCTCATGCGCCAAGTATACCCGACCACGAACAAAGCCGCTTGCGCGGCTCTGTTCGCTTCTTCACTTTCCCTGTGATGAGGGGTGTATGTTGACTGCGTGCATCGTACGCGCGACTCCTTAAGAACAGATTAAGAAGGTTTGCTCGCTTTTTCATGGTTCAGCCGCCTTGCTTTATCGGGCAGCGTGATGCTTAAAAATCTCCATTTCATTCGTCGGCTCGGCGAATCCGAGTTGCAAAAAGTGGTCTTTCACAAACTTGTCCGCCTCCTCCTGCGTGTCGAACATGTTGTCCTTCCATTGAAGAATTTCTATTTTTTTGCGCCCTTTGAATTTGATGGCACCGGGAACGTACTTTCCGGTGGCAGGCAATTTACACGTATCAAGAATATACGCATCGTATTCCACGACTGGCTTCTTCATAGAAAAAGGAAGGAAGTCGGACAAAAATCAGCTTGCACACAATTGACCCGCGGTTACAACGGAGTGCAAAGTAGTAGACTCTTTCCGCAGAGCGTCCTTACAAAATCAACTTGCCTGCATGTCTATTTTACGTACATGTGGATCCCCTGCTCTTCGTGTACAGGCGTCAGCTCCGGAATGCTGAATCCATGGGAAAGCACGCGGGTACCCGGCTTCAGGTTGGTCCAGATTTCGTCGCGAAAACGCGGCATGAGCTGCCGCAGCAAATAACAGACGATCACATCGGCGTCGCGGAGGTCTTGTTTCCAGAAATTCGCGAAGCGGATCTGGGCGCCGGGATGACGCCAAGAGAACAACACGGCCCACAACCATGCGAGCAACGAAAATTCATACCCCGTTGCTTTCGCGCCCTTATCTGCTGCGGCAAACACCAATCGTCCGTCACCGCATCCGAGATCATAGAATGTTTCTCCGGGCTTGATCGCGGCGAGTTCGGTCATACGCATCACCGTGCGTTTGGGCGTAGGCACAAGCGGAGGGGCGCCGCGGAAGATCAGCCATGCACCGGGCAGGGAGAACATGGTCCAAAGCAAAATCGCAGCCAGCAACACAAACGAACTGGCGCCGAACAGCGGCAGGAACAAAACGATAGCCAGCAGAAGTAGCGCTTCCAACACATAACAAGCGTAGCGGAACTGCGAAGGTGGTTATACTTTATTTTATAATAGTATAGTACTTTTGTGTACATACTTGTCAAAAATATATCTCAACGCTAGTATCAGATATCAATTCATTTCTTTCTTTTCGATTATGTCCGCATTCCACGAAGCATTGAACTGGCGCTACGCCACCAAAAAATTCGACCCGACCAAAAAATTGACCGATGCCCAGCTCGACGAATTACTCGAAGCCGCACGTCTTGCGCCGACCTCCTACGGATTGCAGCCGTACCGCTTGATCGTGATTGAGAATCCGGAACTTCGCTCAAGTATCAAAGAAAAAGCTTGGGGACAGACACAAGTGACCGACGCATCGCATCTTATTGTCTTTACCGCACTGAAACAGATCGGAGAAGAATACGTGGATGAATACGTGTCGCACATCGCTTCGCAGCGTGGCATCACCGCAGAAGCACTCAAAGGCTACCGCGATATGATGGCAAGTTTTGTGCAGGGAATGCCTTCGGACGCACTTGGAATGTGGATGCAGAAGCAAACCTATATCGCACTCGGCGTATTACTCTCCGCTGCAGCCATGGCAAAGATCGATGCGTGCCCCATGGAAGGTTTCGACCGCAATGCCGTCGATGAAATCCTTGGCCTTGCCACTCAGAACCTGACTGCCGTCGCACTCTGCCCGGTTGGATATCGCAGCGCTGACGATACGGCCGCCACGTACAAGAAGGCACGCTTCCCGATGGAAGAGCTGGTGATCCGAAAGTAAGATGCGCTATGCTGTGGCACATGATGAATGTGCTTCGTCGTTGGCTTCCGTTTGCGCTTCTTTCGACGGTATTGTGCGGATTAATCTTCGTGATAGCACAGCAATCTCTGCGATTGAGCGCGGATGACGTGCTCGCGCAACTGGCGACTGATGCAAGCATCCTACTTGAACATGGCACGGGGGCCGCGGATATCGTCGGGCCGTACCCGGTGGATATGGGCAGAAGTTTGTCGCCGTTCTTCATGATCTTCGACCAGCATCAGGCGGTCGTCGCGTCCATGGGAACGCTCGAAGGAAACACGCCAACTCTTCCGGATGGCGCGCTGTATCAAGCAATTGGGCGCGGCCAACACCGCTTCACGTGGGAACCGCAACCAGGCCTCCGCTTTGCAGCGGTGATCCGCACCTTCAGCAGCAACGACCAATATGGTTTTGTGCTTGCAGCGCGCTCACTGCGGGAAGTGGACTATCGCATTTCCATCATGATGCTGCTGTCGCTGGGTGCCTGGATCACCTCATTAATCTTGACCTTGCTTGGGGTATTGGCATGGCCTTCGCCGCGCACACCACACGAACATCGCCATCACAAGCATTAAACACGATTGTTGACTAAAATTTGTTTTAAAGTATGGTATTTTTTAGTTTCTGCCATGGGCGGAATTCACACCAAGGGCATGTGTAAGTGGAGAGACGAATGCAATCGACTCCAAAAGAACAGCGCGACAGCCTGCGCCAGAGCTACGAGAAGAAGTTCACCGAGAAGGCAAACGTGATGAAGCACATCATCAGTTATGCTGGACGGGATTTCGAGTACTACGTCTTCCCCGCGGCTGCGGCTCCGGCAAATCTCCAGATGGCAGCTGCACAGTTCACGCCCGATCTGGCGGAATGGGCGCAGCTCGGCTACGACTCCAAGGAAGTGTTCTTCGCCGTCTCGGACGCCGTGCCGACCATGTTCCGCAAGTTCTGGATTCTGCACGAGGTCATCGAATTCGTGCACGGTATCATCGAAGGTGGCTGCCAGTGTGTCACTGCTTCGACCATGGAAGCCGCACTGGTCTGCCGTGACGCGCAGTTCCGAAACGTCGAGCGACTCGAGTACTTCCTGCTCCGGCAGCGGTTTTTTACCGATCTGATGACCTTCGCGAAGGAGATGAAGCTCGACGGACAGACGATCCTGATTTTCCAGGATTCGCTTCAATTCTTCTCCCGCATGGCAGCCTGTCCGCTCCTGCAGAAGTAACAACACATGCCCACCCCCACCCTTCGCAAGAGGGGTGGTTTTTTATGAGTGAACCACGTCGCTCTCGAGCGACGTAGTGAACACAAACCCAGTTCAGGAATTTTGACTTTTTCTCTTCTTATAGGGAGAATG
>CAYUWH010000035.1:0-15115 GCA_964448615.1 uncultured Candidatus Peribacteria bacterium | reverse complement strand
GTCGGATCGATCAATCATCGATACAGACAAAGGGGCCGCAAGGCCCCTTGTTTGTAGATAAAAATAACTAGCACAATGACGTGAACATGAACATTCAGTTATGATGTCATCATGCGTTTTTTGAAGAGTATTTATAGAACATTCTTTTATGCTCCGGACGTTAGCGGACAGCCTCTGACCTTCAAGCAATTGTATCTGGAACGTTTGCAGAATCCGAGTCAGGACGAACGCAGTTCAGAAGAAGTGAGCGAGCAAATTAAAAATTACGAGGAAAATGTAAAAGAGGCCATTCCTAAAGCAGCAGAGCACTTGGTTGAAAAAGTAATTTTCATCGGTGGTGGCTCACTTCTGTTGATGGGAAATATCATGCTGTCAGATAAGTTTCAGCTCGTGCATGACGCTGATCTATTCAAGATCGGTTATTTTACAATCGCTATCTCCATTGTATTGGCTATCGTTTCCTTTCTACTTGATATCATCTATTCATCACTAGTTATATCGGCCGGGGAAGCTAGTAAAAATATTCCCATATTACTCAAAGAATATGGTGAAAAAATGAAGACCGCTGATAGTCATGGACGAAATGCAATTCGCGACGAATATCAGAAATTACTCGAAGCTTCGTATCAAGATTTTCGCAGCTTCAGTATCGGTGCACTGCGAGTGATACAGTGGAAAAATCTGTTATTGATTTTGGCAATATCAGCATTCCTGATTGGATTCGCCTGCTTCCTTGTATTTGGCTGGATCAATATTGATGCATTCAGAATTGCGTCCGCGCACAGTAGAAGAATCATGCATTGAGTCCGATTTTGTAATTCAACAAAAAAAGGAGCCCCCAGGGCTCCCTTTTTCTCTTCAATACTAAGAGGGGATTACTTCGTATCTTCCACAGCACCCGATCCCGTCGTGATCGTAGAAGGAACCTGGAGACCGTAGTAGAGGAGGCACTTGCTCAGGAAGGATTCGTAATCCTTGCGGAGGTACATATTCTTGCTGACAAGATCCTTGTAGAAGGCGGCTTGGGTTTTATCACTCGTCAAGCTTGCTTTGGTTGCGAGCAGCTTGCGGGCATCAACGGACGCGCGCACGGTGCAGCTACGATACGTGTAGATCGGGCGTACCTGGAACCAGTAGAACAGGAAGGCTCCCAAGAGACAAACAGCGGCGATCTTCAGAGTTTTTTTAGACAGTGGACCATTCTTTCTGGGTTCCATGAAAAATGGGGGAAGGGAAGAAAACAGGTTGTTCATTCTAGAGGGACAATGCCGAGAGTCAATTTCACTTCGGAAATCTCGGATAAAATTCGGATACATCCGGAATACAAATTTGAACAAGAGGGAAAATTCATTTGCAAACGCAACTGTGAATGCTATAAAGGATGCGAACTTCCTTCACTTCTCTTTTTATGCAGTCTTCTTCTCGAAACCGCTCTGCCGTCTCGGGCATTTTGTTGTTTGTACTCGGACTCTCATTCGGGCAATTCGGGTCCGAAGAATTTGTGCCGGCAGCATCTGCGGTCGATCAGTGTAATGGTCTCGTCGCCACCATCGTCGGAACATCCAATGGTGAGACGATCAATGGCACGAACGGGGACGATGTGATCGTTGGTCTCGGAGGAAACGACACGATCAATGGGCTCAACGGCAATGACACGATCTGTGGTGGCGATGGGAACGACACCATCAATGGAGGAAACGGGAATGATTGGATCGATGGAGAGGAGGGCAATGACACGATCGATGCGGGCAATGACAACGATACGATCTATGGAGGGAATGGTGATGATGAATTGGAAGCTGGTAACGGAAACGATTCACTCTTCGGAGGAGCTGGTATGGATTCGCTCGATGCCGAAGGCGGCGATGATGCAATGGATGGGGGTGCCGATACGGATACCTGTGATGGTGGTACGGGAACTGATTCTTCTGTGAACTGTGAGAACGGACCGGATGGCACGGGTGGCGGCAGTTCGTCCGCAGCTTCCTCTCTTGTGTCTTCCATCGCCTCATCGGTTGCATCATCGGTGGCATCGTCGACTGTGTCGAGTATTGCTTCCGCTTCATCGGATTCTTCGGACTCCTCGGCTTCCTCTGCCTCTTCCATCGTGAGCTCGGTCACTTCTTCCTCAAGCTCATTCGGTATTCCTGGTTGTGGTTGTCCTGAAATTCCGTTCCCTGTGTGTGGCACGGATGGCAACACGTACACGAATGCATGTCTCGCAGTGTGCGCAGGTGCGGGAGTGCAGAGCATCGGCATGTGTGCCATTTCTTCTGTTTCCTCGTCCTCCATTGCATCTTCGGTGACATCAAGTAATGCATCCACTTCCTCGGACTCTTCGGCCTCCTCCATCGTGAGCTCAGTCGCCTCCTCTTCTGCACCAGTAGTCACCGGTACGGCATTTACAGCAGGCGACAGCAATGGCTCCACTGGTGGCAATGACGGAGAGAGCGGTTCGTATCGTGGCTGGAGAACGAATGCCATCAATGGCATCGCCACGTTCTTGCAGTACATGATCACGGGCAACGACCTCGCTCCCGCCGCATTCGGTGGTTCTCTTCGCGCTCCATTGTCGGATATCGAGAAGAACTACGTATGTTCCATTCTGAAGGCAACGCCGGCTGATACCGCCGCCGGCATGCAGGACTGGCTGGCAAAGCGCATTGCAGATGCCTTGAACCGCGATGCGACATTCATCGCGCGCATCCTTGAAGAAGGAAATGTCTGTCCTTCCTTGGAAGTCGCAGCGCCGGCTCCGGTCGTTGCAGCCGCCATTCCATTCGAAGTCGATATCTGGGGAGTTCCCGTTTCGAGCAATCCTACGTGGAATAAGTGTATCCGCGGTTCGGTGACGTTGCAGGACATCCGCAGCAATCCGGACAAGAACGAAGATGGTATCCCGCTCAGCTGCGCTTCCTATCACACCCAGGAAAGCTGGTATCACCCTGATCTCAAGGAATACTTCACCTATAATCGCTTCACGCACAAGCTCGGCTTGCCGAACGGGTACGCGCTGACGCAGACGGAATTCAAAGTCTCGCTCAAATAAGCGTTGTTCGTACCTTGAATCAAGCGGCCCTCCTTGCGGGGGCCGTTTTTGTGTTACAGCTCTCCTCCGCGGAACTTCGCGATGAATCCCATGGGATTAATACTTTCCGAAGCATCGTACGTGTTCCACGATCCTGCATCCTGTTTTTGATGCACGGCGAGATGCAAGTGCGGCCCGGACGTGTTGCCCGTCATGCCGACTGTTCCGACCGTTTGTCCCGGTGCAACATCCTCTCCTGCAACTAACGATGCGGATGCAAGATGTCCGTAGATCGACAGATAGCGTTCACCGTTCTTGGTGCGATGTTCGATGAGAACGTGCAAGCCCAGCGTGTTATCCGTACGTACGTCGAACACCTTGCCGCCGCCGATCGCCCCGACCGGCGTGCCGGGTGCCAGTTTCAAATCCACGCCGTCATGATCGCCGCTGAATTCGTGTGCATCGAGATCGTATTTCCCCATGTAACGCGTGGAGTAGTACAACTTTGCGGTGACCGTGGGGATATCCTCATCGTGCAGTGGTTTAATCAGCGACAAGAGAGGAATGGTCAGGGTAGAGAGGTTATACGAAGGAACGGACACGAAATCGTCGGTCGTCATCTCGCGGTACGAGCGATTCCAGACGGCCGGTGAACGCATGGCTCCCCAGTTCGGCACACGGGAAACGGGATGTTGCGTATAGTGCAGCGGAGGAAATACGCCGATGGCCTGTACGCTTGATGCCGCTGCTTCTGCGTGAACGGGCTCAGAGGAAACGGTAGGTGCGCTGCTGAGGGCAGCAGAAGAGGGGAAAATAACAAGAGCGGATGCAGAAGAAGAGCTTGCTTCAAGCGGGGCAGCAGGAGCGGCTGGGCGAAGAGTCTCTTCTTTAAAGGACGTGAGCGTGTGCGTTTGCACTTCCGGAGCGACAAACAGTTTTTGCGAGAAATGCGCCTGATAGAGATTCCCCTGTCCGGTGCCGATCACCAGTCCTGTCGCAATGCCCGCGAGTGCCGCAAGATGCGGGTTGCATTGCTGGAAAAACAGCCAGAATCGTTGTGTGTTTGTGTTATTCATGTATCTGGTCATTATACCATTTTTTTTGATATTTATCAATAATCAAAACAGCCCCGAAGGGCTGTTTGCTCTATTGTTTGAGGTGATTATTGTTATTCTTTCCGCTCTTCCAATTTCACCTTCACCGTTTGCTCTTTGCCATTGCGAAGAAGCGTCAAGGTCACGGTCTCTCCGGGGAATTTTTGTCCGACGATATCACTGATGGTCAGATCGTCGGCCAGCTTCTGGCCGTCAATGGCCGTGATGATGTCACGCTCTAGAATGCCTGCTTTGTCTGCGGGAGAACCTGGGAGTACGGCGGGATCCGCAGTGGTTTCCCCCTGAATGACGAGAGCGCCCTCTTTGACCGGCAAGTTCTCTTCCTCGGCGATATCGGCATTGATGGCGATGTAGCGGATGCCGATGTAGGAGCGCACGATCCGTCCGTATTGTTGATAACTTTCCAGTGTGCGTGCCAGATCCTGTACCGGAATTGCAAAGCCGATATTTTGTGCACCTGCGGCCACGGCGGTATTCATACCGATCACGTCACCATTGCTATCGAGAAGGGGTCCGCCGGAGTTTCCTTCATTGATGGCGGCATCAGTTTGGAGAATGCGACTGAGATGTTCAATGCCGCCTCTGCCCGGGCTGCCCGCGGTAATATCGCGCTGAAGACCGGAAATGACCCCCACACTCACGGTATTCCGGAATTCGCCAAGCGCGTTGCCGATCGCAATCACGCTTTGGCCGAGCTCGGGTGTTTGATCTTGCGAGAGTTTCAGGAAGGGGAAGTTCGATCCTTCGACTTTCAGGAGGGCGATGTCATTGGCGGAGTCACGGCCGATTACCGTCGCTTTCAGGCTCCTGCCATCATTGAGAAGTACGGCATATTGCGCATTCTTATCGGCGACCACATGCTTGTTCGTCATGAGCAGTCCGTCGCTGCTGATGAAGAAAGCGGTGCCGCCGCCGATTTCTTGCAATCGTGTGCCGTTCTGCCGGAAGCGGGGAATCGAGAAGAATTGATCGAAAAATGGATCGCCCGTTGAAGGGGATTCTTGATAACGCTCCACGACCGGCAAGTCTTTGGAAATAATCACACTCACCACAGCGGGTTCAGCTTTTTTGACGGTGGCAACCGTCGATTGTTCCCGCGGATCCGACGTGCGTAGTGTGGTGATGGCTGGCGTGTTTGCCGCGGAGAGCAATGGCGTCTCGCGCACGATGCCGAATACGAGCAGGGAAACGATAGCGGAGGTAATCGCCGAAAGAGCGACGGTGCGAGTGGTATTGTTCATGGAAAGAGGGGAATGGTGTAACAGCGAATGAATACATTGACCCTTCGGTTTCGTCTGTTATCCTTCGCAATAGTATTCAGTATTGAAGACGTCCGGAAGCGATTCCTATGATCGCATGACTGCATTAACATCTCATTAAGGATTCTTCATTTTTCTTTCTTCCCGGTATGAAGCGACGATTCACCGAAGACAGTTGGCGCAGAGAGCCGTGGTTCCGTTCACTGTGTTCCGCCTTGCTTGCTTGCAAAACGCATGACGACATGGCGAATTTTTTGCGAGATGTTGCAACGCTCAGCGAATTGCAGGCATTCGGGGAGCGCTTGGAAGTGGCGCGTCTGTTGGCGCAGGGATTAAGTTATCGTCAGGTGGCGGCTAAAACCGGCGCAAGCACGACGACGGTTACGCGCGTCGCGCATTTTCTGGAGAATGGGGAGGGCGGTTATCGTAAAATTCTCAAGGCGCATCGTCATCATCGTATGATCTCTGCATCGCCGACTGTGTCGCAACCCCTGGTTGAAAATATTCCTGAGGCGCCACTTCCTGAGCAACCGATCATCAGCGCCGAACCGAAGCAAACACCGTTGCAAAAATACTTGCAGCGCTGACGTGCGCTGTGGCATGGCTGCTGTTTTTCCAGTACACTTCTTGCATGTCTGAATCACAGATTGTCATCGGTATTTCTAAAGGCAGCGGCGACACGAAGTATGCGCAATACGAGCGCTGGCTCAAGGCCGCCGATGCTTCCATTCATTGTCTTGATTTGTCGTTGCTTCCTCCTGAAGAAGCGGTGCGTGAATTGAACAGGTGTTCGGCTCTGGTGCTGACGGGCGGATCGGACATTGATCCGGAATTATATGGCAAGCCCGATGAACGTGCGAAGTGCAAAGACATCGATCGCCCGCGTGACAGATTCGAGTTTGCTCTTATTCAACGCGCGCGACTCATCAATATTCCGATTCTTGCGATCTGCCGTGGCATGCAACTGTTCAATGTCTTCTTAGGCGGCACGCTGATCGTCGATATCGCTACCGAAAAACCCGATGCACTCGTGCATCGCAATGAGGAAGGCACGGCGACCCATCCGATTGCGATCGATCCGACGTCGTTGCTCAAGACTATCACCGGCGCCGATGAAGCGATCGTCAACAGTACGCATCATCAGGCGGTCGATAAACTCAGTTGGTATCTGAAGCCTATTGCCACTGCGTCTGATGGTATTGTCGAAGCGTTTGAGTGGAACGATCAAAAAGAGAAGCCCTTCTTACTTGCATTGCAGTGGCACCCAGAGCGGATGATGGAGAGTCCCATGTCGACCGCGCTTGCGCTCTCTTTTATTGCTGCGGCGAAAGACTATTTCCCACATCATCGGGTGGATTGAGGGAGGCCCCTCATCCCGGCCTTCTCCCTGCCTGCCCTGAGCTTGTCGAATGGGGGGGGGAAGGTGACTCAAATAAACGTTATCGTCTTGTTGCATGAAATATTTTCGCAAATCTTTTAACTCTCATGGTAGTGCTCCCTTCTCCCTCAGGGAGAAGGGTTGGGGTTGAGGGGTAAATGCGGGAGAGGGCTGGGGTTGAGGGGCTTCACTGCATCGTCGAGATCGGATACATGATCCGGTTTCCGACACGATAGAGGAATGTGAAGAATTGATAGATGATGCGGCTGCGGAGCGGGAGTCTGCCGTTTGCGGCGTAGTGCTTGGCGACTGTCGCGAACCACGCACCTTTGCGGCGCATGAGATCAAGGGTGGCGGGACGCTTGTCGACGACGAGTCCGAACTGTCCGCGTGCGACGATCGACTTCGGCTCGAAGTGACGGTAGATCACGGTGCCGCCGTAATATTTGATGGCCTCGGTCATGTGGAGCGTTGTCAGGTACATCAGCGCTTTCCACGCGATCATCGGGGCGCCACCGGTGTAGAGGATCGCAAAGGGGCGCGCCTTGAATTGTCCTTTCGAATGCGTCTCTTCATCGAGCGCGAACGCACCCATGCGATCAATGAGATTCTTCAAATGCGCCGGAACGGAAAAATTCCAGACGGGCGTGGCGAACACGACGGCGCTTGCTTCCTTGAGTGATTTCTCAATCGGCGGAAAATCGTCGTTGCTCTTAGAGTCGGGGTGATAATTCTCAAGCGTGAAGTGATCAATGTGCAGATCTTTCAGGCGGAACTTCTCCACCTGAACATCCGCTTCTTTTTTCAGTCCTTCGATGAATGTGTCCGCAAGGACGTTACTGTTGCTTGGTTCATTCATGCCGGCGACGATGACGGTGATCTTCATCCTGCATATCATACCGTTGTAGCGGACCTTACGTAAGGTCCGCTACTCAGCCTTTGCGACGGAAATTGCATGTTAATTCCTATTGTCATTCCCCAAAGACTTCGACTTTACTCAAGTGCAAAAACGATGCTCAGACGCTCTCTTTGTGCTGCATAATGCGGAAGAAATTTTTGCCCGCTGCGTGCGCGCACGCGTACACAGAAGAGACTTTGACAGATGGAAAATCGCGTTCAATCTGTGTGAAGGAGTAGAGATTGCGTCGGGCCTTTCCTTACCATATCTTGGGCCTTGTTTTGATTTTAGACACTACATCCTGTATTCTTCTCATTTCTCCACTTTTGCCATGATGAACCCGATTACTGCCACGGATACGCCTACTGACACACAACAGACACAGCGACTTTTTGACGAGCGCGATGAGCGCCTCACTGCCGACGGCCTCTCGATTCCGCGCGTGTTCACCACGCCGGGCAGTGACCCGCTGGAGGAAGTGCTGTACGAGAAGCGCGTGAGTCGCATCACCAACACCAACGGTTCTGTGGTGTTCGAGATGGAGGATGCGGAAATTCCCGCCGACTGGAGTCAGGTGGCGACCGATATCGTGGTCAGTAAATATTTCCGCAAGGCGGGAGTCCCTCAAAAGGACAAAGATGGAAATCTTCTCAAAGATGCAAAAGGAGAAGTGGTCACCGGCCCGGAGAAGAGCGTGAAGCAAATCGTCCGTCGTCTCGCAGGATGCTGGAGAACGTGGGGTGAGAACTACAAGTACTTTGCGACCAAGCAAGATGCGCAGGCATTCGAAGACGAGCTCTCGTATATGCTCGTGCACCAGATGGCCGCCCCGAACAGCCCGCAGTGGTTCAACACGGGTCTGAACACCGCGTACGGCATCACGGGTCCGGCACAGGGGCATTATTACTGCGACCCGAAGACCGGCGAAGTGAAGAAGAGCGAGGATGCCTACACGCATCCGCAGCCGCATGCGTGCTTCATCCAGTCTGTCGATGACGATATGGTGAACCCTGGCGGCATCATGGATCTCTGGACGCGCGAGGCGCGCCTCTTCAAGTTCGGATCCGGCACGGGCACCAACTTCTCCAATCTCCGTGGTGCGGGCGAACCGCTCAGCGGCGGAGGCAAGAGTTCCGGTCTCATGAGCTTTCTCAAGATCGGTGATCGTGCAGCGGGCGCTATCAAGTCTGGCGGCACCACCCGCAGAGCGGCGAAGATGGTGTGTCTTGATCTCGATCATCCGGACATCGAAGAGTTCATCAACTGGAAGGTGAATGAAGAAAAGAAAGTCGCCGCGATGGTGAAGGCGGGCTATGACAGCGACTTCAACGGTGAGGCGTATGCCACCGTTTCCGGTCAGAACTCCAACAACTCCGTGCGCATCGCCCATGAATTCTTCGAATCGATTGAGAAAGACAGTGACTGGAATCTCTACTGGAGAACGGAGCTGAAAAAAGCTGCCAAAGAAAAGCGCGACCCCAAGCCCTCCAAGACGCTCAAGGCTCGCGCCCTCTGGGACCAGATCGGTTATGCCGCATGGGCTTGCGCCGATCCCGGCGTGCAGTACGACACGACCATCAATGACTGGCACACGTGTCCTGCCGATGGTCGCATTAATGCCTCGAACCCCTGCAGTGAGTACATGTTCCTCGATAATACGGCGTGCAACTTGGCATCGCTCAACTTGCTCAAGTTCTACGACAACGAGCATGGCACCTTCGAAACCGAAAAGTTCCTCCATGCCACGCGTCTGTGGACGATGGTATTGGAAATCTCCGTGCTCATGGCGCAATTCCCCAGCAAGGAAATCGCGGAGCTCAGCTATAAGTTCCGCACACTCGGTCTTGGCTATGCCAATGCCGGTGCGATGTTGATGCGCATGGGTATTCCCTATGATTCGGACCGTGGACGTGCCATTGTCGGAGCCATCACGGCCATGCTCACGGGTGAGTCATACGCCACCTCTGCCCTCATGGCCAAGCACCTTGGTGCGTTCCCGGGTTACGGCAAAAACAGCAAACACATGCTGCGCGTCATACGTAACCATCGTCGCACGGCCTATGATGCCGCGCCGAAGGAATTCGAAGGATTGCACGTGAATCCCGTTGGCTTGGATCAAGAAGAGTGCCCGTCGGAACTCTTGCAGTACGCCAAGGAGTGTTGGGATCGCGCCCTCACGTGGGGCGAGCAGTACGGCTATCGCAACGCACAGGTCACGGTGATCGCACCGACAGGCACCATTGGGCTTCTTATGGACTGCGACACGACGGGTATCGAGCCGGATTTCGCCCTCGTGAAATTCAAGAAGCTCGCGGGCGGCGGTTACATGAAGATCGCCAACCAATCCGTGGAACCCGCGTTGCATGCGATGAAGTACACGGAGTCCGAAGTACGCGAGATCATGAAATACGTGATGGGCTCACTGAGCCTCGAAGGATCTCCGCACATCAATCGCAAGAGCCTGCGTGACAAGGGCTTCACCGATGAAGACATCGCAAAAATCGAGAAGCAGCTGACGACCGTGTTTGAACTCGGTTTCGCCTTCAACCAGTGGGTGCTCGGCGAGGAAACCATGAAGCGCCTCGGATTCACCGATGAGCAGCTCGCTGACAAGCAATTCAACATGTTGCGCGCGCTTGGCTTCACCAAAGAAGAGATCGAAGACGCGAACTTGCATGTGTGTGGTCACATGACCGTCGAAGGTGCGCCGCATCTCAAAGAAGAGCATCTCGCCGTCTTCGATTGTGCCAACAAGTGCGGGAAGACCGGCAAGCGTTTCATTGCCTACGAAGGCCATATTCGCATGATGGCCGCCGCACAGCCGTTCATCTCCGGCGCCATCTCCAAGACCATCAACCTCCCCAACGAAGCGACGGTCGAGGATATCAAGAATGCCTACTTCCTCAGCTGGAAATTGTCGCTCAAGGCGAATGCGTTGTATCGTGATGGGTGCAAGATGAGCCAGGCCCTCAACACCACATCGTCGGACAGCAAAGAGGAGAAGAAAGAAGAGGCAGTGAAAGAGATCATCAAGGAGAAGATCGTCTACAAAGAAATGCCACGACGCAGGAAACTGCCGGCCGAGCGCATGTCCCTCACGCACAAATTCTCGATTGCGGGACACGAAGGCTATGTCACGGTCGGTCTCTACGAGGATGGCGCGCCCGGCGAAATCTTCATTAAGATGAACAAAGAAGGGTCCATGCTTTCCGGCGTGATGGATATGTGGGCGCTCAGCATGTCGATGAACTTGCAGTACGGCGTGCCGCTTCAGGTGCTCTGCGAGAAAATGGCGCACGCGCGCTTCGAGCCGATGGGCATGACCGACAACAAAGAGATTCCGATGGTGAAGTCGATCATGGACTACCTCGCACGCTGGATGGCGTTGAAGTTCCTCTCCAAAGACGATGCCTGCCGCATTCACAATCATGATCTTGTCGAACAGGCATACCGAGAGGGGACCAAGAGCAAGGATGCATTCGCCATGCGTCTCCCGGTCGTCGATGAAGGCGCCGCCGTTCCGGAGCTCTTCTCCACGCTGGAAGGAAAATACGTGGAAGAAGCCCAGCAAGAAGCCGAGGCTTCACCTAGCAAGCTCTCACAGGCCAAGCAGCAAGGCTACACCGGTTCCATCTGTTCCGGCTGTGGTTCCGTGAAGATGAAACGAAATGGATCGTGTGAAGTATGTTTGGATTGTGGCGCGACATCGGGCTGCTCGTGATCCTTTAATACGATATTGAAAGAACACAAAGACCCCTCGAAAGAGGGGTTTTTGAAATGATAAACGCAAGCAAGACAAAATGTTTTGTTACAATAATTACGACATCATCCGTGTAGGGACGTGCAAATTGCACGTCCCTACACACGTGTGGTCATTTCCCTCGGAGGGGAAAACATAACGATAGCCATTCCCTGATCATTGTTTCAGTTTCCTTGGTCTCTTCGGTATCCTCTTTCTATGTCCGACCATCTTGAAAAACTCTTAGCATCTCCTGAAGGCCGAAAGCTCAAGCGGATGATGAGTCCGGAAGCATATGAACGACTACGCGAGAAAGTGCGGCAGCACGGACCGGAGGCGATTAAAGAAGAAATGCGACGCAGTGAAAAGCTGGCGGAGCTGAATTTCAAAATGGAATCCGAACCGTGGGTACACGATTCCGTCAAAGAGAAATTGCAAGAAATATTCGAGAACCGCGACGTAGAAGAGGTGCTGGAACAAGCGCCATCGGCAGCCGCCAAAGAATCCCTCAAGCAGGGGAAGTTCATCGTCCAAGTTTCCTCTCATCCTCAAACGCACCAAGATGCCTTGGTGGTCATTCCGGAGGGAAACGTGCAGGAGAAGTTGCCGATCAAGCCGGCATTGAGCGATCAGTATGTGTCGCAGTTCTTAAAAGCTGGTGAATAACATGCCGAAGGCGCAGAGGAGAAGAAACCACTTCATACAAGGAGAGAGGGAAGCACGGAGTGTGGACCACGAACCCTACGCTGCCGTCCACCGTTGTTTCAAGAGCAGTTGCCTAACTTCCGCTTGCATAAGAGATTAAAGTTGAACAAATTACGTTATCAACTCGCTTCAAAGTAGGCCTTGTTGTACAAACGTACACTTAGAATTCTTCTTTTGGGATAGCCGAAAGGTCGTCATCAGGGGCGGTTTTATTCGGGATCATCTTCCCGCACTTGCGGCACTCGTGAACGATGATCCAACCCTTCGATCCTTTGTAATCCAAACTCAGGGGTTCCATGAGGCCCTTGCAACTTGAGGCGCGGTCGCCGGGCCCGTCTTTATCGACATGTTTGGAGTACAAGCAAAACGGACAGTGGTTACGATAGCTGCCTTGATCGAGCGGTTCGACGGGCTTGCCACAATGCTCGCAATTGAACGGTTCCTGGCGGGCGATGAAGACCATAGAGAGAGGATACCGAAGAAACCGAGGAATCCGAAGAGTCCGGGGAGGCTAATTCTTCTTCGGACTCTTCGGTATCGTCGGACTCCTCGGTTTCTTCAGACGTTAAACCTAAAATGCATCACGTCGCCATCTTTCACGATGTACGTTTTTCCTTCCGTTCTCATCTTGCCCTGCTCCTTTGCACCTTTTTCTCCCTGGCAGCGCACGTAATCGTCAAAGGCGATGGTTTCCGCGCAAATGAAGCCGCGTTCAAAGTCGGTATGAATCACCCCGGCGGCCTGAGGCGCGGTTGCGCCCACGTGCACGGTCCATGCGCGGACTTCTTTCACGCCTGCGGTGAAGTACGTAATAAGTCCGAGTGCCTTGTAGGCGGAGGCGATGAGGCGATCGAGTCCCGAAGACGTCACGCCGAGATCATCCAAAAACACTTTCGTCTCTTCGGCATTCAAGTCCTGCAAGTCTTCCTCGATTTTTGCGGAGATGGGAATCACTTCCGTTGCATCATCCACGCCGAGTTGCGTGCGTAGGGCAGCTGTGTTCGCGGTCTTGAGTTCGTGCTCCGCGACGTTTACGGCGTAGAGCAGCGGCTTGAGCGTGAGGAGGTGTAACGTCTTCGCGAGTTCGGTTTCTTCCTTATCGAGAGGAAGGAGGCGCAGCATTTTTCCGTCTTCGATCCACTTCAGCATTTTTTCGAGCAGCGCGCCTTCCGCCACTTTCGCTTTATCGCCGCTGCGGACTCCGCCCTGATTTTTGTCGATGCGCTTTTTGAGCGTATCCAAATCCGCGAGCATCAGTTCGGTTTCAATAATTTCACGATCGCGCTTCGGGTCGACCGATCCTTCGACGTGAATGATGTCGCCGCCACCGAAGGCGCGTACCACCTGACAAATCGCGTCTGCCTCACGGATGTGATGGAGAAATTGATTGCCGAGTCCTTCTCCTTTCGAAGCGCCTTTCACAAGTCCCGCGATATCCACGAAACTCACGGCAGTCGGGACCACCTTCTCAGGCTTTACGATATCGGTGAGGGTCTGCAGGCGCGTATCCGGCACCTCCACGATGCCCACGTTCGGGTCGATCGTGCAGAACGGATAGTTGGCTGCCTGAGCCCCGCGGCTCTTGGTGAGCGCGTTAAAGAGGGTGGATTTGCCGACGTTCGGAAGGCCGACGATACCGATTGTGAGTGCCATAGAAGCGATAGAGTAGAGGAGAATGCCCTGTCGGGCGATACCCTATACGGAATGGCGGATTTGCCCAGAATTTTGTGTCTTTCTGACCCTATAAAACATTGACAAAGAGCTGTATTATGTTAAATTTACTACCTTTATGCGCCGATTCACGATCTCTCTCGTCGCCGGCTTGGTAGTTGCCTTGGGTGGAGCAGGAGTTATTTCCGTTGTGGATGCGGCGTTTCGGCCCGATATCAGCCGCGCCGAGGCCGTTGCCTTGGTCGTGGATGCGCAGCCACAGCTCCGCACGCGTTTGCAGTGGTACATCAAGAACATGCCCCCGATGCCGCTCTATTTGGATGCGAATCCGAAAGCGTGGTACGGGCCATATTTGGAAACGGCATTTGAAGCTGGCTTGATCAATGGGAATGCGCAGCGCATGTTCCGCCCCCGTTCGCCGATCACGGTGGAAGAGGCGGCGGCATTGATGCTGAAAATGCGCGGTCAGAACAGCAATGAAGTCGTGCTCTATGCGCCAAGCGCAGGATCGAATTGGGCCGCGAGCGTCCTGAGTGATGCGCGCGCTTCCGGATTGTCGTTGCCGTCCAGTCTTCGCATTGGATCCGCGATTTCCCAGCAAGACTATTACACGATGATGAGTTCGGCCGGGATCCAAAGCCCGGAGCGCATCGCCCTCTCGATCAATCCTTCTCAAGGATATCTTCCGAAGCCGCAGCCCGTTGTTGCCGTGCGCCCGGTCACGAATACGCAAACCACGACCACGACGCGACGGATTCAGCCGATTACCACCAACACGCAGAACACCGCACAGCGCACGACACCGACGACAACGCCCGCTGCCACGGATGGATTCTCCATCTCCATGCCGACGCTCGGTGTGAATAATCTCACCATCACGCATCCCACCGATCCCTTTACGTCAAAAGGTTTGCTTGCACCGCTGCAACAGGGTGTTGGACATCTGTTTACCTATCCGGGCAATGCGGGGAAAATTCTGATTTACGGTCACTCCAGCAGCTATCCGTGGGACGTGTCGCCCTACACCAAGATCTTCCGCCAGATCAACAAGCTGAACATCGGTGACAAGGTTTACGTGAATTATAACGGGAAGCAGCACACCTACGAAGTTAGCTTCAAGCAGGCTGTCCCCGCCAACGATATGAGCGCTTACCAGAGCGGCGGAGAAGAGGAGTTGATTCTCTATACCTGCTGGCCCCCAGATTCCATTAGCCAGCGGTACTTGGTGCATGCGAAGCCGATCTAAGGCGATCGTGTCGTAGTGGGGCGATCACGTTTGGAAAGACCAGTGAAGACCATGGCCATAGAGTTTTTGCGTTCAC
>CAYUWH010000034.1:0-15264 GCA_964448615.1 uncultured Candidatus Peribacteria bacterium | reverse complement strand
TTATTCAATCGGCGCCGGCGCAGCCGCATGCAATTCCTCGTGTGAAATATTGGAATCGATATATTTCGCGATCAAGCTTCTCCAGAGCGGCTTCGCGTACCGCGCGGTGATCAGCTCCTCTTTGCTGGTGCCATCAGGATTATTCACGGTACGGATCCAGGCGATTTCGTGATTGGTCAGCCCCGCTCGGCCGAGATGCACAAGGTTCTTTTTGGCAGTGGAAGCGAAGAACGGACCCTTCATGGCAACGGAGCGGCCATCAGGGATGCCGTAGAATTGGAGGACGGCGACTTCATCCGAATCGCGCAGATACGTCTGCATCACGATCGGCGCAGGCGTGTCGTTGCGGAACAGGAGATCATGCACGCCGGGGAAGATGGTGGCATCCAAACCGATGCCGTACTTCTCATAGTGGTCGACGAAAAGACTGTGATTGCGCTTGCGAACGATGGGCAAACCCGCGAGCAAGGCACTGCGATACACGGTCGTCGCAGCTTGGCAGATGCCGGCACCCGGGGTGAGGGCGGCACCGCCTCCGAAGAGGCCAAGCGCCTCTTTCCATCCCTTGTCCAAGGTCACCGGACCGCCGAGCGTGGCATTGAAGCTGAATGTTTCTCCGGGCTGAATGATGACGCCCTGCAAACGCTCATAAAATACTTTGTGCACATTCGAGATGCGGCCTTCAGGCGAATTGGAATAGTCCGACAAACCCGTAGAGAGCAACTGCAGTTGAAGCTCCGTTCCGCTGGGATCGACGTATGTCACGGTCGGATCCTGCGTACTCACCGCCCACTGCACCTCGCTCTCACCCTTGCGCAGGGCGGAAGCAAGAAGCGATGCAACCTTGGGAATATCATAGAGATAACCGCTTGTTGCGATTGCATCTGCTTTTACACGTGTCACGCCGTACGTGTCGGTTTCTTGAGAGAGGATACTTGCGGAGCGCGGCCTGGAGAGCTGCGGCACATAAGCTGTCTTGAGGAATTGTTCAATGGCATCGGCGTCGATTTCGAAGCGGGGTGCGGTCACCGAAGGGACGAAGCGCACCCATGCCGGATAGTTTGTCATGCTGATCGACCACGGATCGGGAGTGTTGCTTTCTACATTGGCCGCCGTGAAGGATGCAACCACGGTGCGCTGCATCAGCAACTTTTTTTCTTCCAGTGCGGCGGCAAGCGACTTCACGCTGGGCGTCACCATCGATGTTCTCGCCAAGCGAGCCTTCAAGCGCGCTGCTTGACGCTCTGTGAACGTGAGAAGCGGAGCGGGAGCCTCTACTTGACGTACTGCTCTAGAATCAGCCTTAAGCACTATTTCAGGCTGCTGAGTCGGCCAGAAACTGTACGTAAAAACGGCTAATGCTGCCAGGGAAACGATTCCACCGGCGGAAATGGTGAGAGAACGAGTGGTCATGAATGTTTGTGTAAGTTCACTTATTATTATAACATATTTTTATAATTAATCAATAGTCATCATCCAAAAACTCCCTCGGAAGGGAGTCTTGGAATATGGGTCAATGAAGAGCGTTTTAGAGGCTTTTCAGACGGCGCTGTGCAACAGCTGAAGCCAGCGCAAGGGGAGCGGTCACGAGAAGGAAGAGCGCATCCATGGCACCACCCGTCTTCGGCAACGTGCGCACGACGCCAGTACCCGTCACATTCACGCGGGCACTGAGGGAAAGCTCGCGGAGATCGCTGCCGGAGATCGTCGCGATATTCTGCACGACCGTTCCCTTCGGAGCGTTTCTGCTGACCTTCAGCACATACGTCGTCGTCCACGATTCACCGGGCGCCAAAGACGGCACGTTCCATTGCAGCTGCCCGTCACCCAGGCGCAGCGCACCGTCTGCACGCACGATGCTCAAGAGTGAAGAATCGAAACGGTCGGAAATGACGGCATTATTGATGGAGTGGCCAAGCGTGTTGCGCACGAACAACGTGTACGTGATGTTGCTGCCGGGCAATGCTTCTCCCTGGCCCGCAGACTTGCGGAACAGCACGTCCATGCCCTTACCATCCAGTGGTTTATAGCCCGTCGTGGGATAAGGCGTATAGCCTGTCGAACTCGTCGTAGTATAGTCGTAGTCGTGAGAACCCGTTGTGTAGACGGGAGACGAACCGTATTGCGGGTACGTGGTATTTACCTGACGAGTGGTAGTGCGGCCTCCGCTCACAGTTGTCGTATCGGATGCAGTAGTGCCTTGCACTGTCACCGCGGCGCGGAGCACGGCACCGTCCGGCGCATCGCTGCGCACACGGACCGAATACGAAAGGGTGCGCTGACCGTTCGGCGCCACCTGCAGGCGCTGCCAATGCACGCCGTTCCCATCCCAGCGACCGCCCTCCGTCGCACTCACGAATTCGCCGTACACAGGGAGGGAGGCACCGACGACGCCGTTCGTTGCCAAGCGATCGGAGTAATTGCGAAGAGTAATGGTATAGGTAATAATTTGGCCTCTGGCTGCGGAATTTCGACCGTCGGTAATATCGGCACTCAGGGAGCCCTGCGGCGTTCCGACGTACAGCAATGTATCATCGACGGCGCTAATGGAACCTGCCGTGACGCGCATGTGAATGGAGGCGAACTTGTGGACGTGGGGTGCCACCTTCACTGTAAAGAAGAAGCTCTTCTCCTGATTGGGTGCAAACGACACGTTCTTCCAGATAATCTTATCGCTGATTAACTCAGCATCACCGGAGCGATCCGTCACGGCGACAAGCGAGGGCAAGGGAACCTGCACATTCGTCACATTGGTTGTCTCGCTGAGATTCTGCACGCGGATCTGATACGACAACGTATCGCCGGGAAGAGCGGTTGCCTGACCATCGGTAATGCCCACTGCGAACTGGCGCGTCAGAGAGGATGACCCCACGCCGCTGACCATCGTGGTATCCGTCGTTTCCGACCCATCGGCGAGCACGCGTGCGACGAGCAATGTGCCCTCTGTCAGATAAGGAAGAAGATTCGCATGAACACTCAGATAGACCGTGTTATTGCGGCTTACGCTGATGTTATCCCAATGCACGATGCCGTCTCGCACCACGCCGCCATCGCTGGCGGTCGAAAAGTTCACCTGAGCGGGCAAGTGTAAGTACACATCGACCGTGCGCACATCATCGCGCTGCTGGCGAAGTGAAACGGTATAGTGGAGCGAGGAATTCGCTGGCGTGCTCTCTTTTCCGTCACTCACCGTCACGAACAAGCCAGACTGGCTCACTCCCTCGAAATCATCATCAAGCGACACACAATCGACATCTTGGGGATAGTCTTCTTTGGAATCGTGATCGTTATCGATGCCATCCGAACACTGGCTGTGATTCGCAGCGCTCGGCAGCGCAGCAACAAGGGCTGAAGCGCTTCCACTCATAATCAGAGCAAGCATGCTCACGAACATGGCGTGATGTGCAGCACTTTTGACAATGCGGATAAACATGGGATTTAGGATAAATAAAAGGGAATAGTAGTATCAGTTAGTCAACAGGTTGTAAATACTATTTGACCGCTAAAAAAAGCCAGAATGGTCAGTTCTGGCTTCTTTTTAATGGTTTAAAGTCGTTTTAGAAGTTTTTGACGTTGAGGAGAGGCTCCTGAGAGCTGTCCGGATCCCCGGAAAAGCCGTTTTGCGCGCTTTGACTGACTGCAGCACCGAGAAGAGCGGATTTAATACTGCTGACTCCTGCAGCGTTCGAGGCGCGGCCATGGCCGGCGATATAGAGCGCTGCGGCGCCCGCCACATGCGGAGAGGCCATACTGGTACCGCTCATTTGGGTATAACCGCCTCCTTTATAGGTGGAGTTGATACAGACGCCGGGGGCAGCAATATCAATCGGATTCCCGTAGTTACTGAAGTCCGCAAAGGTATCATCGGTGTCTTTGCGGCAGGTCGAGCCTGCGCCACCTCCGCCCTGACCGTTAAAATCGGCAATGGCGGAAACGGTGATGACGTTGGGATTGTTGGCAGGACTGAAGTTTGTGGCGTTTGCAGAGGAGTTTCCTGCAGCCACCACCATCACGACGCCGGCGTTTACCGCATTGTTGATCGCACTGTCGAGTGCGGCCGACGTACACTTGCAGCCGAGACTCAAGTTGGCGACTTCAATCTCACTCGCATGCTGCGTGACGTAATCGATGCCCGCAATGATGTTCGACATGAGACCGCTGCCTTGCGCATCGAGCACCTTCACCGCCCACAAGCGCGCGCCGGGCGCGACACCGACGACACCCTTGTCATCATCCTTCGCACCGATGGTGCCAGCGACGTGCGTGCCGTGACCGTTGTCATCGGCACCGTTCTTCGAAGAGGAAATGATGTTCACATTGCGGAACACATGTAAGTCCGGATGCGAGAGATCGATGCCCGTATCAATAACCGCGACGTCCACATCAAGCGCATTGGGATTCCCATCGATGTTCGCGGTCGGGCTCAGTTCCGCATCAATGCGATTGAGACCGGTCGGCACTTGGACGTTGCCTGAAGGTGCCGAAGCGGGAGTTGATGACGATGGCACTGAAGACGAAGAAGCAATGGAAGAGGAAGTTGAGGTTGAGCTGGAACTTGAACTCTGCACAGAAGAAGCGGAGGAGGAAGACGAAGTAGTCACAGAAGATGTGGAAGACGAAGACGAGAATCTCTTCCAGAATTTATCCCAGTCGAAGCCCGCGTTCACAGAGGGCTTAGCAAATGCGTTCACGACGAAATCTTGCTCAATGAATTCCACGCGCGCATCTTGCTTCAACATTGCGAGTTGCGCATCACTGAGATGTGCGGCGAATCCGTTGAGCACCTTCTGGAAAACCAGAGAGCGAACAATATTGTACTTCGACTCAATATCATGAGAGGCGACGTCTTTCTTGAAGACCACGATGTAACGACCATTTGCATCAGCCGATTGACTCTGCGGCGTGTCAATAAATTCACTGACCCGCAGCGAAGCGGCACGAGCAAAAACCGGCACGAGGCCGAATGAGAAGAGAAGAGCGGACGCCGCCATTCTCTGAAAAAACTGTAAAACCATACAAGTGGAGGGGGAATGAGGGGAAATTCAGTATGGCAGCGGGGAATTCCCTCGCAAGAAAAAGTCCATGATTTCTGTCATAACATACTTTTATCCACCAACGCTTGCTACCGGAACCAATGTTCTGAAGTGGAATCTGTGGTATAATAAGTGCATACGTTTTTTTATGACACAAACCACCTCCAGCACATCATCCAAAGCACCCGTGACAACCGTTGTGATCGTCGGCGGGGGATTCGGCGGCGTACGCTGCGCCCGCGAACTTGCGGACATTGCCCCGAAGGGTTTGCGCATCGTCCTTATCAGCGACAGGCCGCACTTGGAATACTACGGCGCGATTTATAAATTGCTCGGAGGACACGCTCCGCGTGAAGTATCAGTGCCGCTGGATGTACTCTTGCGCGGGACAGGCGTGGAACTCGTGATGGATTCCATCACCGGAATGGACATGGAGACGCGCACGCTGACCGGAGCCAGCGGTACGACGTATGCGTATGACAACGCGGTCTTGGCTGTCGGAGCACAAACGAATTATTTCGGCATTGAAGGCATGAAAGAACATTCGATGACGTTCAAATCCATCCAAGATGCGCTGGCATTAAAACATCATCTGCATGCCACCCTTGAGAACTTGGAAAAACTGCCCGCCGAACAACGAGCAGCAGCCGCACATTTTGTGGTGATTGGGGCGGGCGCAACGGGGGTCGAAGTCTCCAGCGAATTGAAAGTGCAAGGCGCAAAGATTCTCGAAGAAAAGAGACAAGATCCTTCCGTTATCCAGGTCGATCTCATCGAGGCATTGCCCCGTGTGATGGCCCTGCTGCCGGAAGACATGTCTCCGCACATTCTCAAGCGACTACAAAAACTCGGCGTAAACGTACAACTCGAAACCAGCGTGCAAAAAGCAGAGAAGAATATCGTGCACCTCAAAGATCGCTCGATTCCCGCTCATACCATCGTGTGGACCGCAGGCGTCAAGGCGCATGATCTGTATGCCTCCGTCAAAGGACTCGAAACGGACAAGAAAGGACGCGTCGTGGTGGATGAACAGTTGCGTGCGAAGGGAAGGAACGAGGTGTTCGTCATCGGAGACGGCGCGGCCACCCAGTATGCGGGCATGGCGCAAACGGCCATCTACGATGCGACCTATGTGTCGCGCGCCATCGTGTCGTCACGCAAAGGAACATCCATGAAACCCTATGTCCCCAAAAAGCCGGCGCTCGCCTTGCCGGTCGGCGATTACTGGGCGGCGGTCTATTTCATGGGACTGCGTTTCTATGGCTTAATCGGCTGGTTCCTGCGCCAGGCAGCGGATATCCGCGCTTTATTGTTGCTCATGTCACCCTGGACGCTGCTCAAACTCCTTGGAGAAAAAACCAGGAGTCATTGACGGATTTTTCGGTTGCCCAGAAGGATGGTGAGATACCGGGAAAGGCGGCTTCGGTCTTTGCGTTTGCGTGCCCTCACTTCTTCGTAAATGGAAAGCAATTGAGCGGCCATTGTTTCCACCGAGTACCGCTGTGCCGCCTGTAATCCTTTCTCTGAAAGTCGTTTCGCCAATTTTGGATCCTGCACAACATGTTTCATCAAGCGTCCGAGATCGCGCGAATTCCCGGGATCCGCCAGAAGCCCGGCCTCCCGAATCACCTCATCGGCAGCCGCCTGCCGCACGCCGATGACCGGCACGCCGGATGCCATCGCCTCGACGATCACCATGCCTTGGCTCTCCATGGTGCTTGCGGTCACGAACACATCGGCAAGGCTGATAATGCCTGAAGAAAGCAAACGTCGATGCGGAATGGCTCCAAGAAACACCGTGTGCTTCGCGATACCGAGATCTTCTGCAAGCTGCTCCAGATGAGCGCGGTGTGGCCCGTCTCCGATCAGGAGCAAACTGGCCTGCATGCCACCCTTGGTCGCAGAGGCAAATCCCCGCAATACATCATCAATACATTTTTCCGCGGAGAGCCGCCCGAAATGCAGTACCACTTTTCGCTTGAGACCGTACTTCGCGCGCATCGCTTCTCGCTGCTTCTGCGTAAGCCGCACAATCTTATCGAGGGGGATGCCGTTGGGCAGACAGCGCATGTCTTTTTTGAAGCCGGATTCTTGGAGCTCGACGATCAAGCGCTGTGAAGGAGCGATCCAGAGATCGCAGGCATCATAAAAAAGCCGGAAATAATGCAGCACGATTGAGACCATGAACTTGATCGCCAAGGGATTGGTCGACATCGACTTGAAAAAATCATGATTGTGCTTCGTGAGATAAATATGATTGGTGCCGATGAGAGGTTTTCGGAGAAGATACGCCGCCTCCAATGCATACGTCCCGACGGTAATCGGGGTATGAAAATGCAAAATATCAGGCTTGAATTTCCTGAGGGTTCGCATGACTTTGGGGAGTCCGAACACGCTGAGACGAAAATCGGGATAGACCAATGCGGGAATCGACAAAAAGCGCACAACGGTCACTCCCTTGGCACGGAACACGGGACCAGCGGAACGCTTGGTCCGCGGGGCGAAAATCAGTACCTGATGCCCTTGTTTTCCCAATTCCTCCGCAACGTTCGCAATGGAAGTAGCGACACCGTTCACCTGCGGCAGAAACGTGTCTGTGAAAAACGCAATACGCATGAATGGCAAGAGCTTATTTCTTTGGTTGATCTTTGGCAAAGAGTACAATCGATTCCGTGCTTGACGGACGGCGAATCATCGGCGCGGGATTACTCATGACACTGCTCGGAACACCCGCGGCGTCTTTGGCGCAGACCCCGCTGACATTCGGGTTATCGACATCGGTGAACGATGCATTTGAGGGAATGTTGCGCGATGAAGCACTGCGCGTGAAAGTGGTACAAAAAGCGGAGCCGGCGGTCGCGAGCATCGTAGTGTCTTCCGAATTACAAAAATTGGAGCGGGGAAGTTCTGCACAACCCATGAGTGCAGGCACCGCGTTTTTTATCAGTGCAGATGGATTGATGTTCACGAACAACCACATCACGGAGAAGCGTGCGCAGTACACCGTCATCCTCCACAACGGCGAGCGGGTTTCGGCGCAAGTTGTGTATAGTGACAGTGCCAATGACATTGCGTTACTTAAAGCAAAAAAAACAAATGCGACGTATCTTAAACTTGCACGGCGGGACACGCTGTTCCTAGCCCAGACCGTCATCGCGATCGGCAACACGCTCGGCACATTCCGCAACACCGTCAGCGTCGGCATCATTTCCGGACTCATGCGTTCCATCACGGCCACCACGCGGAGCGGCAGCCACAGCGAGAATCTCGATCAGGTGATTCAAACCGATGCCGCCATCAACGAAGGAAGCTCGGGGGGGCCGCTCCTCAATTCGCGCGGTGAAGTGATCGGCATGAATACGGCTTTTATTGAAGGCAGTCAGAGCATCGGGTTCGCCATTCCGGTTGCCAAGCTCCGGGTAGCACTCCAGCAATACCGCAAGCGCTGAGAACGCGATACTCTGTGCCCATGACCGAACGCGCGGGTATTTATTATTGGGCAGGACCGGGGACGATCCGGATGATTCGTTTGAAATTTTTTCATCCCCCGATCGATGAAAAGGGGATGCTGCGTGCCTATGATCCCGATGTGCTGCAATCGCTGAAGGAAACCCTCCATTTGACCGATGCATGGGTGACCTATTCGTGGGGATTTTCCGATGCGACCGAACAAGAAGATCGGGAATTTCTGCGTTCCAAACTCGATAACTTCTCGAAGCTCGGGCTCCGCACCCATGCTTACGTACAGGGAACAAACCTCGTCTACGACGAGCACAAAGAGCAAGACCTGTGGTGCCGCGATCACAACGGAGAGCTCATACCCTATCACCGCGGGCGAAAGCTGTGCTGCATCAATAATCCGGATTTCCGCGCATTGCTTCTTGCGCGCGTCGAAGCCGCATGCCGCGAAGATGTCGGCGGCGTGTTCGTCGACAATTTCCACTTCGGCCAATTCCCGGTCGCCCTTGGCGGGTATTCCACGTTCTTCGGTTGCGCCTGCACACACTGCCGCTCCGCGTTTTCCGCGCAAACCGGCTTCGACATTCCCGGATTCCATCACCTTGAGAGCGATGGTTCGCGCGCGTATCTTTCCTTTCGCACAGAATCGGTGCATGGACTTGCACGATCCATCCGAGAAATCACCTCGGCACACGGCAAAGAATTTGGCAGCAATAGCTTTGATTTGCATCTCGATACTAAGCTCTATTACGGCTTCGATCCGGCCGTGCTGCAGAAGATTCAGCACTATCTTCTTTTTGAAAATTTCAATCACCCGTCGCACGGACGCTCCAACAATGCGCATGACACGCTCATTGCGCAAAAAAAGTCCGTCTTCATCGTCAGCTACAAACGGGTGATCGGAAGTCATGGTGCATGCTCGCAAGAAGACATCGATGCCGTGTACAGTGAAAGCAAGCGTCTCGGCTACGCGCCCTGTTACAAAGCGTCCGAATTCACGACGGACCGCACATGGCACATGCTTGATCCGTTTGCACTGCGCATTCCGCGCCTCATAGAATTGCAAACATCCGCCATGGGCCGAAAACCCAAACGAACTCGTGTTCCTTTTGCCAAACGCATTACACGCTGGCTCAACGTATGGGATGTGCCGTTTTTAGAATATGTGTACGAAAGCCGCCGATGGCGCAGTGTCATGGGCTGGCTGGTGGACGCACTCACTTCTCGTACCATGCGTAAGCCAAAAACACAGCGATAGCTCCTCTTGGTGACGATACTCGATAATCAGCAAGAGAAAATCGGTCATTTCGGGGGCTGGAAACGTCACCAACTAATACTGGCTTCTTGCCCACCTTATTTCCTAACCCATTTTTTTGTATGAGTCATCCGCCATCTGTGTCAAAACCACAAGCGGCTGCGGGACTCGCGGTATTTGCATTGTCATTGTTGCTCGCCAACATGGCACCGGCGCTTTCGTCTGCGCCACTAGCATTTGCCCAATCCTGCACGCCCGTCAGTGCGGCTAATCTCGTCGGTCACTGGAAGTTCGATGAGAATACCGGCACCACAACAGCAGACTCCACCGGCAACGGACACACGGGCACCCTTCAGAACGGACCACTGTGGTCCAGCGGAACCACCGTCATCACGCCGAATCCTTCGGCACTTGCGCTTGACGGCAGCAATGACCATGTCTCAGTCGCGAACAGCAGCGATCTGGAATTTGGGACCGGCTCCTTTACCGTATCGCTCTTCGCGAAGACCGGCACGGGGAACACCGGCGTTCTCGGGAACTTCAACGGCTCCAGCCGCGGCTGGGGATTGTATTTCTACAGCGGAAACCACGTGAACTTTTTCGGATACGGCAACTTAGGCATCAATGATGCCGCGAAGCCCGGCACGGTGCTCAACAACCAGTGGCACCATGTCGCAGGCGTGTTCACGCACAGTGGCAACACGTTGAAGATCGATACGTACGTCGATGGCACGTTCGTCGGCACAAACACGGCAACGGTCGGCGATATCAGTTCCACGTCGCCGCTGCACTTCGGCCACTACGTGGGTCAGCCGTACTTTGAAGGAAGCCTCGACGACATCCGCATCTACGGCAGAACATTGAACGGAACCGAAATCTCGTCGCTTGCTGCAGGATGCGGCAATGCGGGGAGCTCTTCGTCTGCTTCGTCCGTCTCTTCGAGCTCTCTTTCCTCGACCTCATCTTCATCGGTAAGCAGCTCGACGGGCAGCTCGCTTTCGAGCTCGGTATCTTCCACCTGCTCCCCCGTTGCACTCACGGGACTCGCAGGGTACTGGAAGTTCGACGAAGGAACCGGCACGATCGCAAACGACTCCACGACCTTCAACAATACCGGAACGCTCTTGAACGGAGCGGGGTATTCGACCACGGTCGCACCCGTGAACTTCTCGAACCCGCGCTCTCTCACGTTGGATGGAAGCAACGACTACGTCCGCGTGCATAACACGTTCAACTTCCCGGCGGCATCCACTGCACGCACGGTTGCAATCTGGATGCGCCAAACACAACTGACGAACCAGGCAACGCTCATGGCGCTGGGCAACGGTTCCAACAGCACGCAAAAGTTCATCGTCATGATGGGGACGGCAGGCCCCAATACCTACGCATTTACCGACGGCGTGAATAATGCGAATAACATCACCCTGACAGGCAGCCATATTCCATCGCTCAATGCATGGCACCACGTCGCATTCACGTTCAACGGCACGAACGGGTGGCAGTACTTCCTTGATGGCGTTCTCCAGAAATCCGGAACATTCCCGGTCGCCATCAATACGAACGTGAACCAACTGGAAATCGGCGCACGTCACGACACGCTTGCGACGGGACACTTCTTCGGACTTCTCGATGACGCACGTCTCTACAATCGCGTCCTCACGAATACCGAACTCGCAAACCTTGCAGGAGGCTGCGGCAATACCGGATCTTCGTCCTCCTCGTCTTCGATCCTCTCCTCGCTGAGCTCAAGCAGCGCAACCAGCGTTTCTTCTTCACTGAGCAGCAGTACGTCAAGCACGTCTTCCAGTTCGTCTTCGACCGGCAACAACGTGGTGCCGACTTGTGACGGACACACCGCCACGATTTACGTTCGTAACAACAAGATCGTCGGTGGCACGAGCAGCGGCTCGACCTACGGCGGATTCCTCGCTGGCACGAATAATGCCGACGTGATCGTCGGAACGGCCGCCACGGACTTTATCCGCGGTCTCAACGGCAATGATGTGATTTGCGGAAGAGCCGGGAACGACTTCATCAGCGGTGACAACGGCGATGATGAAATTCACGCCGGAGAAGGGGACGACGTCGTCTTCGGTGCGGCAGGGGTGGATACACTCTGGGGTAACGACGGTATTGACCGTCTCTTCGGCGGCAATGATCAGGATGTGCTCTGCGGCCAGGCCACTCGAGATTACCTTCAAGGCCAAAGCGGCAATGACCGTCTTGATGGCGGAGCCGCCTTCGATTATCTCTCCGGAGGTCCGGGTACGAACATCTGTGCAAACGGTGAATCGAGTTTCGGATGCACCAGCACGGTCGCGAGCTTGCCGCAATGCGCGAATAACAATCAATAATTGATATCATGATCGGCATACCAATAACGAGGGGCATCTGCCCCTCGTTATATATTTGCAATAATCATTGGTGTAGAGACGTGCGATTTGCACGTCTCTACACCCGCGTTCGTCGTTGTTCGATCAATCGGCGATACATCGGATCGTTGCGTGCCTGTTGCAACAAACGATGAAATGTTTTTGATGCATCGGCCATTGCCAACGCCCTGCGCCCCGGCAAATGGGCGAGAGGGGAATCCGAATGCAAAAGATGATTGACCTGTGAAACGTGGTGCCGCGTACGCAACCATCCGATTTCCAAAAATTTCCGTGCCATGTCCATCCCCACAACGTCCTCTTGCTCACGATAGCGCATGAACCCATCATATAATTCCTGTGCCGCATAACGCGCGCTGCGTTCGTTTGAAAAATGAAGATACGGCAGCAGCTCCGATGCGTATGGCTCGACATTGAATACCTCGTCGCTTGTAAACTGCTCCCGCACCACCTCCTGTTCGCCGATATCGGACTGCGGATACTTCATGTGGCATCGATGACGGGTTTCCTTGTCATTCCTGTCTTATAGGCCTGGCAAAAGGCATATTTATTGACTTTTACAGAAATCCATTTAGGGTATCGCCCTTCTCAAGGACCGGAATCCAGTGGTGTCCTTGAGGACATTACCTGATCCTTAGAACCTCAGGAGAGCGAACGATGCATCCAGCCGATATGCTGCGCAAACTGTTGCGCGCACAGAGACAGCACGGGAACCCCCTGCGGAGCGTGTACAGGCAACAGCCTGATATGCCGGACGAAGACGTCGAGGCATGCATGAACGTCCTCGCGCATCATCTGGCGCAGAAAAGCCACATCGACGTGATCTACCCCAAAATCCTCGATTTCTACCAGGAAATCGGGCGCACGATGCGCGTCAGCATGCACAAGAA
Source organism: uncultured Candidatus Peribacteria bacterium (assembly GCA_964448615.1). Lineage (GTDB taxonomy): Bacteria > Patescibacteriota > Gracilibacteria > Peribacterales > Peribacteraceae > CAYUWH01. The sequence goes on along the minus strand of CAYUWH010000034.1, from coordinate 2,237 downwards.
GTTCCTCATGCAGCTGCTCTTCGGGCTTTTCGCCTCTCTCACACAACGGGTCGTGAACAAGCGACCGCCGACGGAGAAGGGCATCCAGGCATTTCGCTCCTGCTGCGCGGCCGCGGGAGAAGAGTTCGATGAACAGATGAGGAAGCTTCTTCAGTCATTCACGAACTGCAAAGTTCCTCCCGGCGCGCTCAAGGCGTTCATCGGCACGGTCAAGAAGGCCGGCGTGCAGCTCAGTGCCATGTACTGGCTCGCGCTCGTGCGCGCGCATCTCAGCGCCCGTGAACTCAAGCCGGCACTGGAACTCGTCAAAACGCATCGGCTTACGGTGCCCCCCGAGGACTACCTCTCCTGCTCGCGATGCGCCCTGGAGAAAGGGGACTGGGGTGTGGCAGCCGAAGCCGCTATCCTGGCGGGAAGCCCTCTCAGCGAACGTCGGATCCTGACCGCAAAGGGGAATCACGCGTTCCGCGGCAAGAACCTCAGGCTGGCTCTCCAGTACTTCCTGGAGGCGGATGATGAGGATGGGCTGATGCGGCTTGCCTCTCGGGCCCAAGAAGAGGGACACGCCGACATCGCCCGGGCTGCGAGCGCGGGCATTAGCGCAGTTGCCTGATTCTCACCATTCAGGCCGAAACGAGCCGCAGTCCCACCCGGGATTGCGGCTCTTTCATGCAAGAAAAAGAGGCGGGAGGTGTGACAGTTCACATGGGTTCGTGACTAGTCACATCGATTCCCGCCCTGGCCGCAATGAAGCCCTCGTCATTCTCCCCATTCTGGGCAACCTAGGATACTTCCCAGAAGCATTGCGATGGAAGACGACATACTAAAGCTAGCCCCATGGATGTCATGAGGTCAAGGAGAGACGAATGGTGGCACCGACCTTAACACTTATTTTATTTTTGTGTTCCGATTTCGTCGCATCAATAAAACGATTATACGGAATTACGAATGGTCAGAGGTGTAGGCTAAAATATTGGCATGCCACCAACACAGCTTCATCCTAGTCAGGTAAGAGGATTGGAAGACCACATGAGGCCCTTCTACAAAAATCCTCAATTTTATTGGGGAACTATTTTGGGTGTTTTTATTAGTTGGCCTCTGGAGCAGTTTTTCAATTATCTTCTGTCGCTTTGGAAACATTAATCTCAATCTTCCTTCTTTTGACTGTGTATAAAAATCTTTAGAACTCCAGCCCAAGCAACTACCAAGCCAAAAAAGATGTAAATATAGATGAAACGAGGTTTAACAGTAATATTCGTGTGCTCGAAGAAATCCGCCTCAAATGCGCCTGGCACCTCCGAAGATGGGGCAATGAATCCGCTTGTTTTAAGCTGTTCAAATGTTTGCTCACTTATAACTTCGCCGCCGAAAATATCAGGGTGCATTTCTAGACGACCCTGCATATTGGGCAGAATTCCAACGCATTTGCCCTGAGGTACATCAATACCAACTTTTGATTCGGCTTCAACTCTCAAAGAAAAGGGTACAACTGCCTTGCTCTCCATAAAGAATTTTACGGGGTTGCTTGCAGGACTATTCACATTGTTTAGAGATGTCTCCTGATTGAAGCAAACTCTATATTGCAAAAGTGCATTCAGCGCCCCAATAACCTCTCCAAAATTTCTTTTCATCACTTTTTCTGTATCCATATAAACAGATTTCAAACAATCTGAATCATCATCGTAAATACGACCAACAGCGATATAGCCGTCTTTCAGAACTTGCGAATGCCCCATACGAATCTTTCCACCACAAAATTTTTCAGCAATTTGGCTCGTTCCGATGCTAGCTGGCGCCAATAACAGCAGGAACAGAAACGGTAGAAGGCAATACCAGCACAAAGTAAAAGCCAATTCTTTTATCTTTGGTTTAGTCATTATCGAAACCAATCATACAGAGTTCGACTCCATAACACATATGGTGGCCCAGACCGGGATCGAACCGGTGACACCTCCCTCTTCAGGGGAGTGCTCTACCAGCTGAGCTACCGGGCCACGCTTTAAACGCTGGAGCTTGAGGAATATAGCAAAAGTCGCAAAAGAAGAGAAGGTGGATTTTTAGGCAAATGGGGTTAGAATTCGGGTGCGTTTGCCCGTCTACGCCCTTTGGGCTTCGACGAGGCAAAGGATCTTGCGACTCACTGCGTCGCTCTGCTCCTTCTTGTTCGTCTGCAATTCACCTTTGGGGCTGTAGCTCAGTTGATAGAGCGCCGCATTCGCATTGCGGAGGCCGTGGGT
>CAYUWH010000033.1:7093-15306 GCA_964448615.1 uncultured Candidatus Peribacteria bacterium | reverse complement strand
AACAAGGTATCCGTAGGAGAACCTGCGGATGGAACATCTCCTTACCAGGGAGTTACCCTGAACCACTTCAGATTACTCTGATGTTGGTAGATATGCTCTGGATGGTCGCTCGTCCTGAGGTGCGCAAGCGCCGAAGGATTACGTCCAACATATTATTGATTGCCCGGGGAATGACCCCTCTGCCCCTTGTTTGCCTTTTAGGCACGCAAAGGGGAGAGGCCCGGAAGATTCTCTCTACTACACTATGAGGTGATGAGCCTCAAAAAAACCGCCTTAACGGGCGGTTTTTTTGTATCTGTTATTATTGATTCGTCTTTTTATATTTATATTTCTCTTCAATCAACCCCGTCATTCTCTCTCGCAATGTTTCATCGTTCATCTTCGCCAATACTCCTCCCAAAAACCCGAGGACAAACATTCGTTTTGCCTCCTCTTCTCCAATCCCACGCGAAGCAAAATAGAAAAGATCTTCGGCTGTCACACGTGAAATGGTCGCACTATGACTCGCTTTCACGTCATTGGTTTTGATCTCCAGTCCTGGCACAGCATCCACTTTTGCAGATGCATCGAGCATCAGCACATCCTGTGTCAGATATGCATCCGCTCCCGTGCCCTTCTCCCCTATCGCAATCAACCCTTTCATGCCAAGATGTGCCTTCCCTTGCGCTACGCCTTTCATGGTAATTTCGCCACGGCCTTCCGACGCTTCAAAGATATTCGTTGCCGCTAATTCGCCTCGCTCATTGCCGCTGAGATAAGCGATCCAATCAATATCACTCCTTCCATTTCGTCCCGTAACATGCGCACGAACAGTCTGAGTACCACCTCCAAGCGAGAGGATACGCAATGCACACTCCGCCCCTTCTTCCACCACAATTTCTACCGTGACATCGCAGGGTGTAAGTGCCAATAGCACAACCGACGCCCTGGTCTCTCTTGGCACCAGAAATGCGTGATGGCCACCTTTGTAAAGCTCGACCACTTCTCTGTCGCCGATACTACGCTGCACAGACGCCATTGGACGCAGAGTATAGCCTATTCTCAAGCTTTTACGAGACGAGGACTGTTATTGATTAAATATCATTTTTATTGTATAATAATCATATACACAAACACTTTATGACACCCCCACTTGTTCTACGCCCTGGATCTGAAAATAGTCCTGAATCGCCTCATTCAGGAAGGGTACATTCATTAAGAACCGAGACACGGGCACTGCTCGGAGAGGCTATTTCCGGCCTCTCACAAGACGAGGAAGGAATGGTGGAAAAGAACATCTCGGATAAAGATGTCCGCCTGCGCGGAACCATCGTGGCATCCGCGATTCTCTTTACACGTACCAACGATAAGAGCATGAAAGTGAAGCAGTATCTGCAAGAACGACAAGCGCTTCTTGAGAAATTGAACAATATGCCTACAAAACCAAATGCATCGATGCTGGCCATGCCGAAGGCAACGGAGGTAAGCGGAGCAGACATGGGTGCCGGCCGCTCGAGCCGTGAATCGGTGGGAACACGCTTCAAAGCAGATGAATTAATTCAAACCTGCATTACTCGCGAGGCTTGGTTAAAGTTGCAACTCGATGCCTATAAAAAGCAATTTCGCGGCGGCACGCTGCACATGGATCTCGCGAAAAATTTAGAATTATTGGAAAAAGCACTGCGCGATGAGAAGGCAACCACGTATTCGGTTCCGGAGGAAGTGGTGCTCACGTTCCAAGAATCCAAAGTTCCCATGGAGAAGCAAGCGGATCGGGAAGGCGTGGTCCTCACCTACGCAACATCCGCCGTCGGCAGAAATGCAAGCACCATGCAAGAAGCTGTGGATGGATTGAACCTTGAGTTAAAATCCCTCTGGAAACGCCTGCTCAACACCACGGGCGGATTGAAAGTGCGAGGCTATACGTTCCTTGCAACACTCTCTGGCGGCATGACGATTGTACCGCCGCGTGAACATGCGATCAGCGCGAAAAAAAGCGTATTCAAAATTCAAGCTGCAGGATTGCAGACTGCATTGGAAGCGCTGGAGGTACTAGTAATCCTCAACAAAATAACTGACCCACTCAAGCAGGAGCAGGAGCAACAACTGAAGGAGGCTAAAAAGAAACTCGAAGATGCGAGCGCCATGGCCTAAGCCCGGCACCCGCTCTTAAAGGACAAGCCGATTACTGAGCCAACGATGCTTCGATTTGCTGGTGAATCTCTTCCATCATTGCGGCTTCCATATCGCCGTCCAGCTCTTCCGTGCCTTCTTCGGCGAGTTCCAGTTCTTCAACGAGTCCCTGTTCTGGTCCATTGATCATGGGAATGAGGAGAAAGAAGTAGACGCTTACGGTGTACTGCCGTAGCAAGAAATTAGCAAGGGTGGAGTGGGGATTTTTTGGGTTTTTTGTCATGAAGCGAAAGCAGCCCGGACACCGGTGTCCGGGCTGCGGTTCCACTGCCTGATGGAACCATTATTTCCTTTTACAGAAGGGAAAATTCTTACTATCTACAAAGAATACCAAAAGAAAAATACTGATCTCCAATTGGTAGACCTGCATGATAACTCCATGGCTCAACGTCATGACACACAGCATGGAATTTTTCACGTAACGACAAACACGAAGGGGCGCTCTCCTTGGTGCACAGCACCTGGAGTGCCACAACTCCTCATACGAAATCTTCTTATTACCAAGGGGCTGCATGAAACTAAAATTCATGCCTTTTGCATTCTTCCCGATCATATACACATAATTCTGCAGACAGGCCCAAAGGGGCTTAGTAATTTTGTAAAATCGTTTAAAGAAAACAGCTCTCGCGATGCCGGTCGCCTCTTTCGCAGCGGGGACGCCGGCGTCCCCGCTGCGAGAGGAATGATGAATCAAACACCGGACTTCTCTCGTTGGCAGCCAGGCTTTCACGATGAACTCATACGCGATCAAGAACAGTATCGAAATGCTGTCATCTATGTGACACATAACGCCTTTAAACATGGGTTTGTAAAAGATGCGATCCAATGGCCATGGTCATCATTGCATTTCGAAAAATTGGGGAATCAATCTGGCGAATACGCAGCTCGGACACCGATGTCCGGGCTGCCACCACGATGACAAGATTCATCCGACGCTACCTTCCATTTCTAGTTCTATAAGACGGTTCATCTCGACGGCGTATTCGAGCGGCAGCAATCGCACGATCGGTTCAATGAAACCGTTCACGATCATCGCCTTTGCTTCTTCTTCCGGAATGCCACGACTCGTGAGGTAGAAAATGTCTTCCTCAGAAAGTTTCCCGACCGTTGCCTCATGCGCGATGGTTACGTCGTTGTTGCGGATCTGAATATCGGGGATCGTATCGGTGCGCGAAATTTCATCGAGCAACAACGCATCACATTCCACGCTCGCGATGCAATCGTGCGCGTGCGGGGCGATCTTCAGTTGACCACGATAGATGGCGACCCCCCCGTCTTTGCTGATAGATTTGGAGATGACCTTGCTGCTGGTATGCGGTGCCAGGTGAAAGATCTTCGCGCCCGTATCTTGCCACTGACCCTTGTTCGCAAAGGCGATGCCAAGATGATCACAGCGTGCCCCTTCGCCGACAAGCACGGAACATGGGTACAACATCGTGACACCCGATCCCATGTTCCCGCCCACCCATTCCATCGTCGCATCTTTCTGCACAATCGCGCGCTTGGTGTTGAGGTTGTACGTATCACGGCTCCAGTTCTCCACCGAGCTGTAGCGGCACTTCGCGCCGTCTTTGACAAAGATTTCGACAAGCCCCGCGTGTAGCCCTTGCGAGCCGTATTTGGGCGCCGAGCATCCTTCGATGTACTGCACATCGGCATCGTCTTCCACGATGATCAGTGTGTGCTCGAATTGCCCCATATTGCGGGCATTCATGCGGAAATAGGCCTGGAGCGGATCACGGACCTTCACGCCTTTGGGAACATACAAAAATGTGCCGCCGCTCCACACCGCACCGTGCAGCGCCGCAAATTTATGATCGGAGCTCGGCACGCACTTCATGAAATATTCCTGCACCATTTCCGGGTGCAGGCGCACGGCATCATCCATATCCAAAAACACGACACCGAGATCATCCCACTCTTTTTTGAGCGAGTGATACACCACTTCGGATTCGTACTGCGCGCCTACTCCTGCGAGCACTTTGCGCTCCGCTTCGGGGATGCCGAGACGATCGTAAACCTTACGAATTTCTTCCGGCACTTCTCCCCAGTTGTCGGTATTCACAACACCGGGCCGTGCGTAATAAATAATGTTATCAAGATCCAACTTCGAAAGATCGGCACCCCAGGTGGGCATCGTCTTCTCGCGGAAGATCTTCAAACTTTCCAGGCGGTGCGCGAGCATCCATTCGGGCTCGCTTTTGTCTGAAGAAATTTGGCGCACAAGCTCCTCATTCACTCCCCGCTTGGCGCCTTCGGCGTACGGTGCAGGATTGGGGGTATCGAAGGTGGCACGATCGAGCTTGCCAAAAATCGCCTCGTCTCCAGGCACGGTTTCGGGGAAGGTTTGAGCAACCTTCTGCTTGGCTTTGGCTTGGTGAAGCGGTGTGGGACGCGCCATAAGAGAAAGGATGATAGCAGAAAACACCCAACCCGAAGAGGGTTGGGCATTGGAGAGGGATTGCCATCAGAGCCAAGCGGACCGACGGCGACTGGTATCCCCGGCTTGTTCGCAGGAGGACAGGAATGTCCACAGCTCCGCGTTACCACGGGCGCTGTTGAGAAGACTGTCCATCGTCACCTTGTTACCCTTACGAGCGGCAGTGAAGACAACAGCGCCCTGCTGGAGGATCGATTGGGCGTCCTGGCCTTGGAGTATCTCTGCCCACTTTTCGACCAGACAGAAATGGGCGACCCTCCGCTCCGAGAGCACGTCGACCACCTCGGCGACAATCTCCGTCGCGCCGAAGAGGAACTGTACGAATTTCATCAGGAATTCCTCCTTGCTGTTAAAAAGAACACGTTAAAATATTATATACTAATTTCTAATTAATGCAATATTTTCGCCATACTTTTTCATGCTCCCACCGCTCTTGCTATCAACAGAACTGCCAAAATTCCCGCGCTATCGAGAACAAAACACACAAGTGCGAGTTTGCGTGGGTTCAATCTTGGAATTCCACTGAGTAAGGTAACACCGATTTCATCCGGCAACGGAGAAGCGATCACCAGTCCCGCCACGGACCAGAGAATATACGCACGGATAGTTTCGGACACATTCTCGTGATACAGCAAACGGATCGCCCGACGAAAGAGGCCGATCGAGGCCAACTTGCGCAGTTCATCACGCAAAGAAAATCGCGCGACTTCAAAAATCAACATATCTGCAAGTACCGCTCCGGCCCCCCCGACAAGTGTGCCGAGGAGTGGGTGTATCTCATCAGAAAGCTCAAACAAAATTGCCAGTCCGAATGCGGCCGTGAATCCGAATGTAAAGAGCATGCCCGCCAAAAACGTCGCGATGTACCCCTTCCCCTTTAAAATTTCTGGAAGAATATCAAATACGCCATACAGATACAGTACGTATGCCAGCGCAAAGCTCGCACAGAGGAGCAATAATTTCGGATACTGAATACGCAGGGCAGGCATCGTGCCATTATAGCACATTTTACAGAAGGCAGCGAGCGGTAAATAGCATGTAAACGGTTGTTTTGCTATGCTCGAGGCCTCTTTCCTCCCCTGCATGGCTGCCTCCAAAAAAGCACTCTCTGCAACCGTCGTTATCGAGAATTACACGGGTCGCCGTGTGTTGGCCTATATCATCGATGCCATCGTGCTTGCGGTCGCCTCGGGCTTCCTCTCCGTGATTACCCCTCCCGATCTGCAACCCCTCGTCGGGATTGTCCTTTTTGTGGCATACGACATGCTGATGGTCGTCAACTTCGGACAGACACTCGGCAAAATGGTGGTCGGCGTACGGGTCGCACTCGCCAGCAGTGGGAAATTGCCGGACAACATGCAGGCCTTCCGTCGCACGATCATCAAGGCGATCCCATTGGTTCCAATCGTTCTCTTGGTGCAAATGCTTATGGGTAAACTGCCGCTGCACGATTCCTTCGCCGGTACGAAGGTCGTCTTAGATTGAGGGAAGATCGAGCTTGATTCCCGATGATTGCTCTTTGCCGACAAAACGTTCGTAGCCTTCGCGTTCTAATGTTTTTGCAAACGCCCTGTCGCCGCTTTCAACAATCTTGCCCCCGGCCATCACATGAACAAAATCGGGTACAAGATACTCGAGGATGCGTGCGTAGTGCGTGACAACAAGACAAGAGGATTCCTTGCTGCGCTGTGCGTTCACGCCTTCCGCCACGATACGCAATGCATCGACATCCAGTCCGGAATCCGTTTCATCCAGCATGGCGAGAGCGGGCTCCAAGATGCGCATCTGGAGAATTTCCGCCTTCTTTTTTTCGCCGCCGGAAAATCCCTGATTCAAAAACCGCTCCGCGAACGATGCATCCATCTTCAGCTCGTTCATAATGGAGACAAGATGTTTCTGAAACGCAATGGGCGAGAGATGCCTGGTGCCATTGTGCTTCGCTTTTGCTTTATGGGCGGCGAAGAGAAAGCCGCGCAAGGTGACGCCTGCTATTTCCTTGGGATATTGAAAGGCAAGAAACAAGCCGGACTGCGAGCGTTCATGGGGTTCCAGCTCCAAAAGATTCTTGCCGCCAAACAGCACCTCACCGCGGGTGATCGTATAGGAAGGATGTCCCATCAGCGCATTCACCAATGTGGATTTCCCGGAACCGTTGGGTCCCATGATGGCATGCACTTCGCCTTCCTGAATCGTCAGGTTCAGCCCCGTGACGATCGAACGCCCGGCGACGGAAACGTGGAGATCGGTGATGGAGAGAAGAGCCATGACGAGTATTTAGTATCAAGTATTTAGTATAGAGCGACAGCTTTTCATGAAGGCATACTTCATACATAATACTAAATACTTAATACTCTTGCATGGCCAAAATCATCTTCCACTACGCCGGCACCTCCAAAACCGTCGATGCGACGACAGGTGAATCGATCCTCAAAATCGCCTTAGATAACGGAATTCCGATGGAAAATGCCTGCGGCGGAAACGGATTTTGCACCACCTGCATGTGTACCGTGAAGCAGGGTATGGGCATTTTGAACGAGCGCAACGACCGCGAAGAGAACATGGGCATCACGAACGACCCGTACCGCTTGAGCTGTCAGGCGAGGATTGCGGGAGAGGGCGACGTGGAGGTGGAAGTAACAGAATGAGTGAGTAGGGGGTAGTTGGTAGTGAGTAGCCTTTCGAGAAAACTCAGGCAAGAACACACAAAAAAAACTACTCACTACTCACTACAAACTACTGACTTCGTCAGGCACCAGCGGCCACCGCCTCCTGTTTTTGATGAATGGCCTGAATCTTCGCTTTCACGTCTTCGTCGTACGGTTCAAGCTTATTGATGCGACGATAGGCATCTTCGGCCTTCTCACGTTGGTTCAGCTGCAAATAACACTCGGCAAGCAAGTGCAACAACTGCGTATCACGCGAAAGGAACATGCAAGCCTTTTCAAGCAGGGGGGCAGCTTCTTCAAAACGATGCGCCGCAATGCACGCTCGCCCGAGAGCGGCGCAACGCTCCGGATTCTTCGGCTCCAAATTAAGAGCTTCCTGATACGCCTGGCAGGATTCAATGTATTTCCCTTGGCGGTAATACGCGAGCCCTAAATTAGCATAGAACGACACGTCGATGCGATGCTGGAGGAGTTCTTTGTACATCGCCTCGGCTTTCGATTCGCGCTCGGTCATCAGGTAATATTTCGCCAACTGGGCGCGCACGTCGTGCGCATGAGGCTGAATGGTGAGTGCTTGAATCAGGAATCGCTCGACTTCCTCAAGTTTCTCCTGTTTCCATGCTTTTTCCGCACTTCTCACCAACATGCGCACTTGCTGCAACTCAATAGCGGAAGCACGCGGACTTTTGTGCGGTTTAATGACGCGAGTTTCCTCTACCAACTGCGCCCCCCTGTCTTCCGCGGACTGCAAGCGTTGGCGGACGGATCGCACAAAGCGACGCACCGACCGTTGCTTGAGCAACAACCGGCTGCCGACGATCAGACAGATCCCAAACAGGGAGCCCAGGAGGACAAAGACGTAAATCACAGGATGAAATATGAATACGGCTGCAAACCCTACCACTCAACCTTCAAAAGGACAAGTGTGCATGACG
>CAYUWH010000033.1:0-6993 GCA_964448615.1 uncultured Candidatus Peribacteria bacterium | reverse complement strand
GAATACGGCTGCAAACCCTACCACTCAACCTTCAAAAGGACAAGTGTGCATGACGCGGCGATACTCATCCACGCAGTGATTTTTTGAACAAAAGTGCCGACAGAAGAGTCACGACGCCGACGGTGATGCAACTGTCGGCAACGTTGAAGATCGGAAACGAACCGACCCGGATGAAGTCGGTCACCACACCATCCGGCAAGCGATCGACGAGATTGGCAACGGCTCCCCCGAGAATAAGGCCGAATCCGATATGATTATGCCGTGTTTCTTCCGAAGAAATCGCGAGATAGAACACGAAGACCAGCGCCAACACGATCAATGGCAATTGCACCCATGTCCCGAGCATCACACTGAATGCGATTCCGGGATTATGAGCGAGCTGCAACCAGATATAGCCCTCCAACAGGGTGACACGCTGCACAAGCCAGGCATCGACCATTATTTTGGAACCGTAACTCAGTGCCAAGGAAAGAAAAGTGATCAGCCACAGCAACATGATTGCTTCAGTGTGGAGCGTTTTGGAAGCATGCGCAACTGCCATACTTTCTCTCAGTCCGCACCTTCCTTACCTGCCTTACCTGCCTTACACTCTGTCCCATGTTCCGACGCATGGACCTGCTCCTCCTTGGCATTGCCATAGGACTGACGCTCTTTGGCTTGGCGATGATCGCCAGCGTCAGCGTGTTCGAAAGCTACCAATTAACCCAACGCCTGACGGAACAGGGATTGCGACTCGCCCCGACGAACTCGTTTTATCTGTGGAGAAGTTCCGCGCACGTCTTCACAGGATTCGTCGCGATGTTCTTCGTAATGCTGATGCCGTACCGGTTATGGGAGAAATACGCGCGACTGCTCTTCCTTGGCACCATCATTTTGCTTATCGCCGTGTTCTTGCCGGGGCTCAATAACGATTACGGAACCGCCCAGAGCTGGCTGCAACTCGGCGGATTCTCAATCCAACCGTCGGAATTCTTAAAGATCACGCTGGTGTTCTATTTGGCAGTGTGGCTTCAGAAAAAAGAACAGCTCATCGGCACGTTCAAAGAAGGATTCATTCCCTTCGTCATTCTCCTCGTGCTCTCCACCTTCCTGGTCGCGATCCAGCCTGATCTTGGCTCCTTTTTGGTACTAAGCTCCATCGCCTGCGTGATGTTCTTCATTGCGGGAGGGAATTTGCTGCATCTGCTCGCAGGTGGAACGCTCGCCGGCGTGATGGGATTGCCTGTGATTCTCAGTAAGCAATATGTGCGCAATCGCTTCCGTGCATGGCTGGATCCTTCGGATCCCACGCTCGCAGAGGGTATCGGTTTTCAGATCAAGCAAGCCCTTATCGCGATCGGCAGCGGGGGCCTCTTCGGGGTGGGCTACGGCAAATCCATTCAGAAATTCGGCTATCTGCCCGAAGTGCAGGCGGATATGATTTTTTCCGCGATGGCGGAAGAGCTGGGATTTTTCCGCATTCTCATCATCCTCACGATGTACACGCTCTTCGTAGTCCGCGGTTTCAAAATTGCCCGTGAGGCGCCGGATCGCTTCGGCTTCTTGGTCGCAACCGGTATCACCACCTGGATCGGCATCCAGGCATTGCTGAACATTTCCGTGAATCTTTCGCTCTTCCCGCTCACGGGTCTCACACTGCCGTTCATCAGTTACGGCGGCTCCTCGCTGCTCTCCACGCTGATCGGTGTGGGCATTTTGCTTAACATTTCTATGCACTCCACGGAGGAAGCGGTGTTGCAGAGAAGAAGTACGAAGCGGTGGAAATTTTCGCCGATAGGGTAGTGTCGTATACTCTATCGCTATTCCCTCTCGCATCCTCCTCATCGGCGGTGGCAGCGGCGGCCATATCTTCCCGTTAATCGCAGTTTGGGAAGAATTGAAGGTATCCACTCCTAATCTTGCATCGCTCTTCATTTGTTCACAGAAAGCAGAAGATGCGGAATACCTGCGTAGAGCAGGAATCATGCCTCAAACACTTGCGGCCCCCAAAGGATGGACCGCACCGTTCACGATGTTGAGCAGCTATTTCGCCGCTCGAAAGATCCTTCGCGACTTCAAACCCGATGCGATTTTTTCCAAAGGCGGCGCAGTGAGCATCCCGCTGTGTTTCGCCGCGAAGCAGATGCACATTCCGATTATTCTCCACGAATCCGATGCGGTGATGGGGCGCGCGAATAGCGTCATCGCAAACTGGGCAACTACGGTGTGTGTCGGATTGCCGCAAGCAAAAGGATCGCTGCTCACCGGCAACCCCGTTCGTCCCGAAATCACGAAGAGCACGCGTGCGGAAGGCCTTCGCCTTACGAACTTCAGCGGTAGCAAACCGGTTCTTTTGATCTACGGCGGAAGCCAGGGATCGCAAGCGCTCAACGAATGGACCATCAAGCATCTCGACGAACTCGTGGAGCTCTGCAATGTCATTCATCTCACCGGCAAGGGAAAGCCCGGTGCTTCATCGCGGTCGGGATATTACACATCACCATTCGCCTTCACGGAGCTGCCGCATCTCTATGCCATCACCACTCTCGCAATCAGCCGAGCGGGAAGCGGCACCATCAGTGAGCTTGCAGCCAACGGCATTCCCGCCATCCTCGTCCCGCTCCGCGGCCTTGCGCAGGATCACCAATATTTGAACGCACGGGCGGCCCAAGAAACGGGCGGCTGCATGGTCGTGGAGCAAACGCGTATCGAAGAAGAACTGTTTTCCACCATCCGCGTTACACTCGACGATGCAAAGAAGCTCCGACATTTGAAGGAGAAGATGCGAACTTTATGGCATCCTGAAGCAGCAAAATCGATTGCACGACATGTGTTAGAAGCGACGGAAAAACACTTGCCATCTTAGAGAAAAATACGAAAAAACCGTTGCGAGCTTCCGCCGAGTTACCTAGGCTGAATTCCTATGGTTAAGTTTCTCCTCCCGCTTTTAGTATTAGCCCTTCTTGTGGGCTGCACACCAGCAACAAACACCACCACCGAACCCTACGGCACACAGTCCAGCAGCGACTCACAGGCCATGCAACCTTCCTCCGCCTCCGCACTTTCCTCCTCCGAATCCGCCATGAGCGAATCCTCTATTACACTCCTCTCAGGTAAACACACCGTCGTCCTCAAGACGAGCAAAGGCGATATCACCGTCGAGCTTAATGCGGATGCCGCTCCCAAGACCGTCACGAACTTCATCACCCATGCAAAGAATGGATATTACGACAACCTCACGTTCCACCGCGTGATCCCCGGCTTCATGATCCAAGGCGGCGATCCTTCGGGCAACGGAACGGGTGGCGAGAGCATCTTCGGTGCTGAGTTCGAAGACGAGATTGATGTGAGCTCAGCCCTCTATCAGACCGGTTATAAAGCAGGCGTGATGGCAATGGCCAACCGCGGGCCGGATACGAACGGCAGTCAGTTCTTCATTATGGATGCCGACTATCCACTCTCTCCGGATTACACGATCTTCGGACGCGTGACCAAGGGGCAAGACGTGGTTCATGCCATCGCGACCGTCGAGCGCGATCGTGCGGATAAGCCGACGACGCCGGTGACGTTCACGCCGGAAGTAAAGTAAGGCAGGTAAAGAAGGTATTGAAGGTAAGGCAAGTAAGGCAGGTTTCCCCTTCCTTACGTTCCTTACTTGCCTTACCTTTCTTACGTCTACGTTCCTTACCTGCCTTACCTTCCCATGAGGACTCGTTTCGCCCCTTCCCCCACCGGCCTCCTCCATATCGGCGGCCTCCGTACGGCGCTCTACGCGTACCTCGTTGCCAAGCAAACGCAGGGTAAATTCCTGCTGCGCATTGAAGATACCGATAAAGAACGTGAAGTAGCAGGCGCAACCCAGAATATTCTCGAATCGCTCGAGTGGGCGGGTATAGCACCGGATGAAGGGGTAGTCTTGCGGGATTCCGTCATCACACAACAAGGATCGAAAGGTCCGTACATCCAGTCGGAACGATTGGAGCTCTATAAGAAATACGCGCATCAATTGATGGAGAGCGGCCATGCGTACCGCTGTTTCTGCACGCCGCAGCGCTTGGAACAAATGCGTACGGAGCAACAGGCTCGCAAGCAAGCCCCGATGTATGACCGTCTCTGTTTGCATCTTTCGCCCGAAGATATCGCGCGCAAGCTCTCCGCCAACGAGCGGCATGTCATACGCCTGAAAGTTCCGCATGGGGAAACGATCACCTTTGATGATGACATCCGCGGACAAGTTTCGTTCCAGGGGCACACGATTGATGATCAGGTTTTGCTCAAGGGCGATGGCTTCCCTACCTATCACCTCGCACACGTGGTTGATGATCATTTCATGGAAATCGATATGGTCATCCGTGGCGAGGAATGGCTGAGTTCATTGCCGAAACATCTGCTGCTCTTCAAGTATCTGGAGTGGCCCACTCCGCGCTACGCGCACTTGCCGCTTCTGCTCAACAGCGATAAGTCCAAGCTCAGCAAGCGCCAAGGTGATGTATCCGCGATTTCGTATCGAGATAAAGGCTATCTGCCGGAAGCCGTGTTGAACTTCCTGGCACTGTTGGGATGGAACCCGGGTACGGAGCAGGATCTCTTTTCGCTGGAAGAACTCGTTGAACAATTCTCGCTCGAACGCATTCAGAAAGCAGGAGCGGTGTTTGATGTGCAGAAGCTCGATTGGCTGCAGGGGCAATGGATTCGCCGCATCCCGTTGCCAGAATTTGCTTCGCGCATCCAGGCAGAAGTTGTGGCACAATCTCCCGCCGCCGCGAAGGATCCCGACTTCCAGCGCAAGGCCGCGCTGATTCAAGACCGCATTCAATTTTTTGCGGAAGCGCCGGAGATGCTCGGATTTTTCTATCACGATCCTGCCGTGAACATCGAACTGCTCGCGAACAAAAAACAGAAAGTGGAGCAGGCAGATTTACCAAAACTGTTGAATTTGATCGATGGAGTACTGACTGCAACGCCCGATGAAGAGTGGAATGATGAAAAACTTCTCGAGCGCTTCAAGCACGCCGTCACGCAGCATGAGGTAAAACTGGGCCAGCTCCTCTGGCCGCTGCGCGCTGCGCTCACCGGTCGCGAATTCAGTCCCGGCGCTGTGGAAGTGGCAACTGTCTTGGGACGCGAAGTGACAATGAAACGTTTGGCCGCCGCACAGCAAGCCGTGCACCATCTCTCTTCCCCCGTTCTATGAGAATCGGCGTGATCGGCAGCATGCATCATACGGAACAGATGCTGGATGCTCGCGATAAGCTCCAGGCCCTTGGCCACGATGCGTACGTCACGAATCTTGCGGAACCATTTATTGGAAAAAACGACGAAGAGAAGGAGCATATCAAGCTGCATCAAAAAGCGAACATGGATGCAATCCGGGAATTTTGGCGCATGATGGAAGGAGGAGATGCGGTATTGGTGATGAATCTAGGACGCCATGGGATTGTGAATTACATAGGGGCGAACACGTTTCTCGAAATCGGCTTTGCCCATGTGCTCGATCAGAAAATTTTCCTCTGGAACCCGATGCCCGATCAGCAGTACATCAGCACGGAACTGGAGGCGATGAAACCGGTCGTCATTCACGGAAATTTGGAGGCAATCGCGTAGGGGACGTGCTATGATGCCCGCATGGCAACTCACGAATCCTCCACGGAAAACGACTTGGAAGTGCATTTTAAGCCCGAACAGGGCAAAGCGGTCATCGAAGGAAAAACCGCCGTGCCGTTCCAGGCCTTCGTGATGCTGGTGCTGCAACGCAAAGTCTTTAACTTGTTCAAGCAGTGGGGCAAGCATCCGGTGATTATCAACAGCGAACTCCTCACGAGCATCGCGAGCGCGCCGCAGGATTCCATCGAGAATAAGTCGAATCTGGTGATGGTCAGCCTCGGAGTCGGCATCCTCGCCGGTATTTTGCTGATGGCGGCGGTGCAGGTTGCATTGGGCACGCTGCAAATCACGCTCTCAACGCAAAATTTGCTGATTCTGATCGGCATCATTCTCGGATTGGGATTATTGGCGTATGTGCTGATGAAGACGCAGCGCGTGAAGAAAGGAGAGAAATTGCTGGAGACGATGGAGAGTTTGTCGTCATTTTTGTCGAAATAATACTCGTAGCGGAGACTCCGCAGCCTCCGTCTCTCAAGCATATGGATATTAAGGAGCACGAACCCCTCGGCCCCAAAACGACGATGCGCATTGGCGGTACGGCGCGATTTTACGGTGAAGTGAAAACGGAAGAAGACGTGCAGTTCGCGCATCAATTCGCGGTGCAACACTCTGTTCCTCTGATTGTTCTCGGTGGCGGATCCAATACGATTTTCAATAACGAGGAAACCGACGCCCTCGTCGTACGCATCAAAGCGGATGCAATCGATTGGCAGGAAAATGGGAAGACAATCGCGCAGTCCGGCGCATTCCTCGCAACGTTGATCATCCAAGCCGCGGAGCGCGGACTTGATCTTTCTGCTCTGACCGGGATCCCCGGCACGGTCGGCGGCGCAGTATTTGGGAATGCAGGACAAGGGCATGGCGGTATTTGGATCGGGTCGTTCATCGAGAGTGTGAAGGCCTTCGTGAATGGGGAATGGAAAATATTCTCAAAAGAAGAGTGTGATTTCCGCTATCGCGAAAGCGCATTCAAAGACATGTCACAGTCACTTATTCTCTGGGAAACAACACTGCGTATTCCAGCCGGCGAACCCACCGTCATCAAGGCAGAAATCGAACGACTTCTCAAAAAGCGCATTGAGACGCAGCCGCATTTGAAGACCGCCGGTTCATGCTTTAAATCTCTCCCCGATGGAACACCCGCTTGGAAATTAATCGAAGCTGCGGGACTGCGCGGACTGCAAGTGGGCGGGATCCAAGTGAGCGAAAAACACGCGAATTTCCTCCTCAATACAGGAGGTGGCACATTCGAAGATGCACTGACGATCACCAAGCACATCAAAGAAAAAGTTCCGCAAATCGCAGGAGTGGAGATGCGGTTTTACGGGAAGGATGGGGAGATCATAACGT
>CAYUWH010000032.1:0-15938 GCA_964448615.1 uncultured Candidatus Peribacteria bacterium | reverse complement strand
CCACCACCGGTTCCGCCGCCTGTTCCACCGCCCGTTCCTCCTCCGGTACCGCCACCCGTGCCGCCGCCGGTTCCACCCGTCGAACCACTGCCGGACGAAACGGACGAACTGCCAGTGCCGCTATGAAGAGAAGAAGACGACGACTTGGAAGAAATCTTGATGGAAGATGCCGATGAAGTCTTCGAAGACGATGACGTTGAGGAAGTACAGAACGCCGGTAAGGAACTGCCCGCACCTGCGGACGCACTGCCGTTCTGATTGATGACCGTCGTATTCTGCGCGTTCGCATTCAAGCAAATCGTGACATTCGTCAGTGCGTTCGTATCCACGTTCGCCTGCTGATTGCCCGCACCGCTGCCGCCGATCTGAATCACGCCATTCTGATTTCCGGAATTTGCATTAATGTTGATATTCACACCCGTCGTCGCACTGCCCGATGCTGCAGCCTGCTGATTCCCCGCCGCATTCACATTCGGCACCTGTTGATCGATCACCTGCGTGTTCCCGCTATCGGCATTGAGCAATCCATCCAAGATCGTCTGGGCGTTGGTGTTCACGGATGTCGTCTGCTGCGTTTGCGGACTGTCGGCGGTCTGCAACACATTGCCGGCATTACCGGTGAGTGCGTTGATCAATGCGTTCACATCGGTGTTCGCGCTGCCGCCCGTCGTCGCGGATTGCGTTTGTGCGTAGGTCGTCTGGAGATGAACGACAAAGAGACTGACGGGGAGTGCCAGTGCCAGCAGCGAGACGGCACCGAGCGTCAGAATATGGCGAAGAGAGAATTCACGCACAGTTGCGATGTGAAAAAAATAGTAGGTAGGTGTATCAGGTGCATGGTGAACATGCAAAGAACATACTATTGACTGTGCATCTATCTTCTGTCGGTTTGATTTTCTTTTTGCAGGATGACATCTGTAGAGTGACCGTATGGATTTCAGTCAGGCAGACATGAAGATTCTCGCTCCGCAGTTACGGAAACCGGAAGGAGACTACGGCAAAGAAGTCGGAAAGGTCATGGCGGAGAACAATGGTGCAATAACTGCATTCACACTCGACTGTCTCGATGTACAGCCGCGAGATCATGTTCTTGAGATCGGGTTCGGCCCCGGAGAAGGAATCGCACAGGCAGCGCAACTCGCGCCCGATGGTTTTATCGCCGGCATCGATTATTCCCAAACCATGCTGACGATGGCGGAGCAGCGCAACCACCGCGCGCTCATGGAAGAACAGGTGGAACTCACGCTCGGTGATGCGCGCGCGTTGCCGTACGGAGAAGAGAGCTTTCAGAAACTCTTCGCGGTAAACGTCTTTCATTTTTGGCCGGAGCCCTCGCACGAACTTGCGGAATGCCTGCGCGTGCTGCAACCCGGCGGACGCATCGCCTTCAGCATGGCATTCCCCTCTTCATGGCGTCCCGGCATGCGGGAATCAGGCGTCTTTATTGCACGGGAACCGGAAGACGTCATGAAGCATTTGCGAGATGCGGGCTTCAAAAATACCGAGAGTCATACGATCGAGAAAAACGCGTGGAAAGGCTTCGCAGTGGTGGGCGAAAAATATCCTTCATAATTTGAACAAATAAAGTATTCAAAAAAAGGCCTCCCATACCTGGGAGGCCCATGATGCGTACCGAGACGCATTGTTAGCACGCGTGCGGGTAGCCACTCATGCCTTCTCGGTCGATGACCGCAACCGCGGCATCCATGTCCTCATCGGTCCGGCCGGCCTGCCGGATCATTTCGATCTCCGGCGGCCAGAACTCCGCCTTACATGTAGGCTCGTGATGCCGCTCCAGCCCATTCTCGTCCCTGTTCCGCAGCATGACCTTGATCCGCGGCCATACTGTCGCAAGGAAGAGCGCCTGATCCTGTGCGAAGCGGCGTAGCGCCTTACCGAGACATGCGAGGAAGACTCGATGCAACTCGCGGTTCGTACCCGACCAGAGCTCCTCGGACGACAGGAGTCGATCGATGGCATCGATGTGCTGCGGACCGAAGCCGGGCAGAAGGACGCGCCCGCGGCTCCTGTCGTTATCCATCCACATCTCGAAGCCCCACGGCTCGCAGCTGCGGATGTCCTTGAGCGCAAGCATGAACGGCAGAAACGAGCGGTCGGCGACAAAGACGGGGTGCCTCATCAGACAGCTGAGGCGTGTGTGTTGCACTGCCGCTGCGGGATTGTCCTCAGCCCATGCGCAGTGGCCGAAGCCCTGCTGGGCGAAGATCTCCGCAGCACGCACGAAGTGAACGGCCACCTCGGACGGGAGCGAGCTTCCCTGCCAGCCGAAATACTCGACCAGGAGGGGCATGAAGTGCTCCCTCATCAGGCGTTCCGTGTTGAACTGACGGGCGGTCTGCATATTGAAATGCTCGTGCGGCTTGCACACGAACCGCTCCATCTCGGCGATCGTGGGGTGGAGCATGAACTGCTCCAGGAAGAGTTCGGTTGCCTTCTGTTCGATCGACATTTGTCTGATCTCCGTGAACCTTGTGAAAAGAACTAAAAGAGAATTTACTATAAAACTCACTAAAAGTCAATAAAAACCGCTTTCAAGCAGTCCGTATACTTGCGAACACTTCTTCCTTCCTTTTCTTATGAACAAAGCGTGGAACATTACGTACTATGTTTCAACCGTCCTGTTCTCCCTCTTTATTCTGCTGGGATCGTACTTCGATGTCATCTTGGCACCGGAGGCAATCGCCGTCATGACAAAGCTCGGCTATCCGCAATACATGCTGCTGATCGTCGGCTGGGCGAAGATTCTCGGGATCATCGGTATCTGGCAGAACGCCGTGAAGTTCCTCCGCGAATGGGCGTACGCCGGTCTCTTCATCGATCTCGTCGGCGCCTTCATCTCGCACATGGCCGTCGGCGACGGCCCGGAACTGTATTCCGGTTCGTTGATCGGTCTGGTGCTCCTGCTGATTTCGTACGTCTCATTCCGCAAGACGCACCGCTGATCTTCAGCGTCAGGCCAAGAACTTCTGGTACTTGCCCCAGTTCTGCCACAAGAAGAACGCGTTCAAGATGAGCAGAAGATACGCGAGGCTGGAGGAGGCGCTCACGGGCGCGGCATCCAGAAACCAGTGGAAGCACATGATGTTTACCGTGATCGGAGCGAGCAGCAATGCCGCCAGCGCCGTCTTGTTCATCACCAGCAATACAACGACGACCGCGAACATGATTCCCAGAAGCGGCATCATGTATCCCGTATTCATGAGGGCGGAGATAAACGCCCAGCCTTGCGGCGTGTACATCTCAGCGGTGGGAGGTGGGAAGAATCCGAGTATGCCCGCAATCGGCATGAGCAAGAGAAGCATCAGAAGAACACGAAGAACAGTGGAGAGAATTTTCATAGAAAAGGAAGAAGAAAGAATGCGGACAGTATAGCCCTGCAAGCAAGCCCCGGCGAGAGCATGCGGCGTTACTTGGCCGGCAACCAGACGAAGAACGTCGTTCTCTTCCCCTCTTGGCTCTTCACCCAGATTTTTCCGCCCGCTCGCTGCACGATGCCTTTCGCAATGGAAAGACCCAAACCGTTGCCCACGGGTTTAGAGAGCGCCGCATTGGAACCACGGCGGAATTCCTCGAAAATATGCAGCAGATCTTTCTCCGGAATGCCACGCCCGTTATCTTCGACTTCCACTTGCACGCCTCCTCTCTTAACGAAGATACGCATCTCGATGGAAGCATGTTCCGGAGAATAGATGGACGCGTTTTCCAACAATTCATCGATCACGCCGCCGATGAGCTTAGGATCAA
Organism: uncultured Candidatus Peribacteria bacterium; assembly: GCA_964448615.1. Classification (GTDB taxonomy): domain Bacteria; phylum Patescibacteriota; class Gracilibacteria; order Peribacterales; family Peribacteraceae; genus CAYUWH01. The sequence goes on along the minus strand of CAYUWH010000032.1, from coordinate 12,173 downwards.
GTTCCAGATGAGGAAGATTTTTTTCAACGGTGAGAGTGAGACTCTGTGAACGAAGCGCAAAGGCAGGACGTACTTGCTCCGCGACAATCGTCGCAATCTGCGCGATATCGACCTTCTTGGAATGATAAGTATAATTGCCCGTTCGCAAACGCCCTGCGTCTCGCAGCGATTGAATAATGCCATCAAGACGGTCGACGCCGCGCTGCATCTGGTCGCAGATGCCGTTGGGCTTCGCAAATTTCCCATGATCTTCTTCGCGGAGAATATCGAGCCACCAGCGGAAGATCGCAAGCGGCACGCCGAGTTGGTGCGAGGCAAGATCCAAAAATGCCGCGCGCTCGCTTTCCGCATGTTGGATCTCGTAAAACCGATGAGTGCGATAGGCCTGCACCATATACACGCCGATCGCCACCGCCGCCAGAATCACGATGAGAAGTCCGAAGGGAGAAAACACGCTTTGCGTCGCCGCATAAAAACCCTGCGCATCCATATCGAGACCGATCACGGCGACAACCTTCCCCTGATTATTGCGGATCGGCGCGTATCCCGAAATCAAGCTGCCCCATTTATCGATCGTCACCTCCGGGTCGACCGTCGGCTGGAGGAATGCTTCTTTCGCGAGTGCCGGGGCGCCCGACGTATCGTACAAATCCCCCGGATAACTCGGCTCTTCTTCGGGATCGATGACGCCGTTTTGATTGATATCCAATTCCGTCTCAGCCAATGCAGCCGACGCGTCGGCGACGAAGGCAAGTTGATGCGCATCATTCGTCCGGCGCATGATGTACGCGAATCGGATACTCGGCGCACTGTTTTTAATATTCACAAGGCGCTGCGTCACCAGGCGATACGCCAGTGTGCTCGTATCTGCCGCCGTTTGGATTGCATTGAGCTGATCGGCATCGAACTGTTGCGCCGCGAGAGCCGCAGACTGGCGGAGCTGCTCGCGCAGTTGATGTTCCATGATCGCCTGCCCCCGCACGAAGAAATAGGCACTCATCGTCACGATCGCCGTCAGCACCACTGCCGGAATCAGGAGAATGCGCAGACCGCCCGATGCCTGGAGGAAAGAAAAGGGACGCAAAGAGAGAATGTGGGTATTCCCTCTATTATAGCAGAGATTGATGTTAAATGGAATATACGCCCTCATCCGGCCCTGAGGGGCCACCTTCTCCCATGAGTGGGAGAAGGAGATTTTTGTTTATGAATATAATTTCTTATTACCATTCCTCCTTCTCCCGATCACGGGAGAAGGTGCCCCGCTCGGCGGGGCGGATGAGGGTGGAAAAGGCCATTTAAAGGAACCTTACACCGCCGACACCGGAACGGGCGTCAGCACGAAGGATAAACGCACCCGATTGCCGTTTCCAAGGTACTGGACGGTCCCGCCATGCTTTTTGGTGTACAGATTCATCATTCCCAATCCTCTTCCCGTTTCTTTTCCAAGATTAGCCTCGTCCGTAAAATCAGGGACTTCGCTCGGATCAAATCCAGCCCCTTGATCCTCGCTTTCGAAGACAATCATCTGCTGATCATCCTCGGAAATCACTCTGGCCTCCACATTCACGATTTTTGTTTCATCACGCTGATGTCCATGCTTAATATGGTTCACTAATACTTCGTACATGGCCATCATGACGGCAAAACCCAACTCATCGATAAAACGCTTTTCTTTGGTCAATGATCCCGCGTGTTCCTTGGCCATGGCAGCCATCTCATCGGTGATGTCACTTATTTCCGCCGTTGATTGATACTGCCAAGCTTGTTCGATGGGTGGGGTGGTCATGAACGGACCGTAACATGGAACCGATTTTCCACAAAATTGTGATACACTCGCCTGCTCTTCTGCGATTTGCTACACTTCCCGCCCGATGAAATCCCTCTCAACAGACCAGCTCCGTTCGGCTTATCTTGAGTTCTTCAAGAGCAAGGGGCATGCGATTATTCCCGGCGCACCGCTCGTGCCCGAGAACGATCCGACGGTGCTCTTCACCACGGCGGGCATGCATCCGCTTGTTCCCTACTTGTTGGGTGAAGCGCATCCCGCGGGAAAGCGCTTGGCCGATGTGCAGCGTTGCGTGCGCACCGGAGATATTGATGAAGTCGGCGACGCGTCGCACCTCACGATGTTCGAGATGATGGGCAACTGGAGCTTGGGAGACTATTTCAAAAAAGGCGCGATCGAATTCAGCTTTGAATTTTTGATCAAGATTTTGGAAATCCCGTTGGAGAAATTTGCGGTCACGTGTTTCGAAGGAGACAGCGATGCACCGCGCGATGAAGAATCTGCAGCAATCTGGGAATCACTCGGCGTGCCGCGCGAACGCATTGGATTCCTTCCCAAAGCCAAAAACTGGTGGGGCCCCGCTGGGAAGACCGGCCCCTGCGGCCCGGATACGGAAATGTTCTACTGGGTCGGTGCCAGCGAACTGCCGCCGCCTGGCAGCAACCCGGCGAATGATGATCCGAACTGGATGGAAATCTGGAACGACGTGTTCATGCAATATAACAAGAAAGAAGACCCTTCTGCAGGCTCAGGGCAAGCTGGTACTTTTGAACCACTCGCACAGCAGAACGTGGATACGGGAATGGGACTGGAGCGCGTGGCTGCGGTGCTGCAGGGCGTGAGCAATGTGTACGAGACGGATGCGCTGGGCCAAGTGTTCGCGATTGTGAAAAATCTTTCGACCGCCGACGAGAAGACGACCACCAGGAACTCCCGCATCATCACGGACCACCTGCGCGCGGCGACCTTCATGATCGCCGACGGCGTGCAACCGTCGAATGTGGACCAAGGATACGTGCTGCGCCGCCTGATTCGTCGGGCCGTGCGCTCCGCACGATCGATGGGATGGCAGCAGACAGGCGCGCTGGGCGCGACGGTGGCAGAGCAAATTATCACGACGTACCGCAATGCGTATCCCTATCTGACGAGTAAGAGACAAGAAATTCTGGAGACGCTGGCAAAGGAAGAAACGCAGTTCAGCAATGCATTAGAGGAAGGTCTGAAGCACTACAAAAAAACGTCGGGGCCGATCGACGGCCAAACGGCGTTCCATCTCTATGACACGTACGGCTTCCCCATTGAATTGACCAAAGAACTCGCGGCGGAAGACGGCCGGAGCGTGGATGAAGCCGGTTTCCAAAAAGCATTCGAAGCGCATCAGGAAAAATCCCGCGCCGGCGCCGCCCAAAAATTCGCAGGCGGACTTGCCGATCATTCCGCGGAAACGACGAAATTGCACACGGCAACACACTTGCTGAATGCCGCGCTCCGAAAAGTTCTGGGCGATCACATCTCGCAAAAGGGCTCGAACATCACGGCTGAGAGACTTCGCTTCGATTTCAATCATGCCGATAAAATGACGCCGGAACAGATCGCCGAAACAGAGCGACTCGTGAACGAGGCGATCAAGGCGGATTTCCCGATCAGCTATCACCTCACAACCGTGGAAGGCGCAAAAGAAGAAGGCGCGATCGGCGTGTTTGATGATCGCTACGGCAGCGAAGTGAAAGTCTACGTCATGGGTGACCCTTTGGCAGGCTCAGGACAAGCTTTCAGCAAAGAAATCTGCGGAGGACCGCACGTCGCGCGAACAGGCATGCTCGGCAGCTTCACGATTCAAAAAGAGGAAAGCAGCTCCGCAGGAGTACGACGCATCAAGGCAGTGGTGAGCGGCGGACCGGCTGAGATTGAAGTTGCAACGCAAGCATAGCTATACTCGCCAGGTGCACCTCCCCGCTCGATCCCTCCTGACGATCGTTCTTGTGGCATTACCTCTCTTTGTTTCCGCAAAAGAGGAACGCACGTGGGACTTTAAGGGCAAAGGGCCTGAAGGATGGGAAGCGCCGGGATTGTTGAGTTCACAGATTACGGACGAAGGAGTTTCGATGCAGACCGGACCCGACGGCGGCGGCTTGATCATGCCTCAAGGCAGCGTGCCGGGCATGCAGGCGGTGACCATACGCGTACGATCCCTGAACACGATCAACGGCTATTTCGTGTGGCACGTCCGCGGAAAACCGGATGCGGAAGCGCCGCAATTACCATTTACAATCCGCGGCTCGCCCGCGATTCAAGCGATCTCCCTTCCGCTGACCAACTATAAAGAATGGAACGCGAACACCGATTTTTTGGGCGTGGGATTCGCGCCGCACAGCGATGTTCTTCTGCAATCCATCACCTTTACGCGATGGAATGCCACGGAACAGTTCATGGAGTTCATCAAAGGATTCTGGACGTTTGATGAATTCAGACCGTACTCGATCAACTTCCTCTGGGGACCGCTCGTGTCGTATAACCCTATCACGCGAGAATCACTGTATGCCACTCTCCCGCCGGTGGCGCCTTCGGCGACCCGTGGCATGTATTGGCTGCTCGGAGCGTGTCTGTTTTTTTTCCTCATCACACTCTTCCTCAAGTCCGCACTCCGTGCACGGGCCTTCGGTTTGCTGTGCGCAGTCTTCATCGGCTTGTGGATGATTTTCGATCTTCGCATGGGCAGTGAATTAATTGTCTATGCAATGCGGGATCTTCATGGCTATGTTCTGGCACCGACAGGGCAAAAAAAATTGCGAACGCACCAAGAATTTTACGATGTGTTGCACCAAGCATTGCCGTATCTCAAAACTCAAGAACGTTTCGGATTGCTGACAGACGAAGATGGGTTCTACTCACTCGTGCGCTATGAGGCCTATCCCAGCCTACCGATCGTCCCCAGCAGGGATCAAACCGGCCTGAAGCTTTGGCTCGTGAGCTTCCGCAACGACGTCAGTATGGATGCGGAAGGCCGCTTGGTGCTTGGCGGCAAACCCATTTCCCCGCCGGGACGGATCATCAAAGAGCTCCCACGCGGCAGCATTTTGTTTGAAGCCAATTCCGCCAATCTATGATCCTGCTCGCGATTCCGCTGGCACTGGTGCTCCCTACCCTCTTCGGATGGCTGGTGTTGCGTTTGCTGGAAGGAAAGCATCCCGTGCTGTTTACCCCGGAACGCTGGGTGATGGGCGGCATGCTCGGCCTCACGCTGATTCTGTTTGTGCAATTTTTATTGCAGATCACGTTCTCGGTTCCCTTCTCGCTCCTCGCACTCCTCGCCACACAAGGAATCTGCACAGCGCTGCTCGGTACGGTGTGGTACTACCGCCGCGCATCGCTCCCCCCGTCCCCCGCTCTTCCGCCATCATCGAAACTTTCACAACGCATGGCGATTCTGCTCGGAGCATTGCTTTCATGGGCCGCGATTAAATCATTGTTTGTCGGCACGATCTTCCTGATCCTCGTACCCAGCTACCTGCAGGACACGCTCAGCAACTGGAATCTCCGCGGCAAAGTGATGTACCACACGCAGGAGCTGACCTTGGTGATGCCCAATGAAGATCCGATCGCTTCCCCCAAGGGCGTGAGTTCGTATCCGCCCTCGGTGCCGATGGCGAAGGTACTCGTCGCAAACGTCGCGGGCGTCTGGAATGACTCGCTCGTGAACGGACTGCATGCCTTCTGGTATCTCGGGATTATCGCACTCTTGTATTTTGCACTGAGACGTTATGTCTCGAACGGCTGGTCGCTCTTTGGGGTCTATGTGCTCATGAGCTTGCCGCTCTACGTGATGCACAACACAAACGCGTACGGTGATGCGTTTTTATCGGTGCACGTCTTCTGCGCCGTGAGCGTGCTGCTGCATGCGTGCATGGCAAAAGACGGACAGCAGAGCGCCAGTTTTTTGCGGATCGCATCACTGGCCGGCGCCTTGCTCGTCTTCACGAAAAATGAAGGAATGCTCGTCTTTTTGCCGCCGTTCGTGCTCTGCATGCTGCTGACGGTGTGGACATTGCGCAGAACGCAGAGTTTCACGATGCAGCAAATTTTCACATCGCTTGCGGGTATGGGCGTCGCCATTCTGTGTATTGCGGGGCCTTTCCTGCTCTTTAAATGGATGAACGGCCTGACGTTCGGCAACGCGAAGCCATTCACCAGCCTCGCGTTCGGCTGGCAGGAACACGTGTTGCAGGCCGTTGCCGTCAATACCTTCTTCGAGGGAAACTGGCTGCTGCTCTTCCCCCTCTTCTTCGGCCTGATCATCGCCAAGTGGCGCACCGCTTTCTCTTGGTTGCTGGTGCCCATGTGCTACTTCCTGCTCGTGTACGTGGGACAAGTGTTCCTCTATCTCTTTACCGGACTTTCCCGCGAAGCACTGATGCAAACCGGCTACGCGCGCGGACTCATTCAACTCATGCCGCTCACGGTGATGCTGACAATGCTGTTGCTTTATGATGTAAAGGGGAAGGTTGTAGAAGGATTGAATGCTTTGAGAAATGGAAAATTAAAAATTAATAATTGAAAATTACGTTAAGTTTAGGGAAGCAATTATGGCAAGTGCCGCTTTCCAATTTTCAATTTTCAATTATTAATTCTAAATTCCTTGCTATGCTGGTACAAGTTTCTTCGCCCCACCATGCCTTCCTACGCCGCATTTCTCGGTCATCTCCCGCACATCAGTGTCGCCGAACTGAGCGCTCTCATTCCGGATTTCCGGCTACAGAGAGTGTTAGATAAACAAGTAGCGATCTTTGAAACGGCGCAGGAACTCGATATCGATGATCTGAATCTCTGGGGCGGGACGATGCTCTTGGCTCGGCAGTTGGAGACGAAAAATCCGACCGTGAAAGACATTCCGCGCTTGCTGCATGAAGAATTGTCGAGGGCAAAAGGGAAAGTGACCTTCGGGCTCCGCGCGGTCGGCGTCTCGAAAGACGTGATCCGCGATGCGTATCGCGATGGGAAAACGTATCTCAAAAAACAGGGCCGCTCCTCGCGCTATGTGGGGAACGAACGTCAGCCCGCCGCGACGATTCTGCTGCATGATGCCGGTCTCCTGAATCCCAAAGAAGGCTGTGAATTGGTGATCTTGAAAGAAGAAGACTACGTGTGGATCGGCCGGACCGTCGCCGCGCAAAATCCGAACGCCTACACCAAGCGCGACATGCAGAAACCCGTGCGCGACACGCGCCTGGGAATGCTCCCGCCCAAACTGGCGCAGATCATGCTGAATTTCGGCAAGTGGGTCGTAGATACGAAATCAGGGGCAGGTAAGCCAAAAAAAATACTGACGGTCCTCGATCCGTTCTGCGGCATGGGGGTGATCCCGATGGAATGCTTGCTGCGCGGATGGCCCGTACTGGCATCGGACTTGGTGGAAAGAGCGGTAACGGGCTGCGAAAAAAATCTCGATTGGCTGCGCAAAGAAGAGGATATCAAAAAGAAAGATGTCCCCAGTACGCTGTGGAAGCAGGACGCTCGCAAGCCGTTCTCTCTCAAAACATTGCCCGACGTGATCGTGACGGAATCGCACTTGGGACCGGCGCTCATCGACCGGCCGAATCAGAAAGACGCCGCGAAAATGCGCACCGAGAACGATCATCTGCAAACGGAATTTTTGAAGAACGTCGCCGCGAGTTTCCCCAACACGCCCGTCGTCGTCACGTGGCCGGTCTGGCATTTGAAAACCGGACCGTTGTTCATCGAGCAAACGTGGAACAATCTCCACAAACTCGGGTTCAGAGCGGTGCTTCCGCGCGGCATTGAAACGGATACCGGCCCGCGCCTCTCCTTGCTCTACCGCCGTCCGGATCAGATGGTCGGACGCGAAATTCTTCTGCTCCAACCGATCGCCGTTTCATGAGAAAAATTCTCATTGGTGTCTTCTTTTTTTGGCATGCTCTCGCGATTAGCACGTTTGCCATACCCATGACGGATTCCGTCGTATTGCAAACGCTGCGCAGTACGCTCATTCCTCCGTTCGTGCCGTATGTGCTCAGCCTCAGCCAGTGGCAGCAGTGGAATTTATTCTCACCGGATCCATTGCAGCGCGTAGCCATCTACCATCTTGATGCGCAACTGCCCACGGGCGAATGGACGGTCGATACGATGCTTCGTCCGAATGATTATGAATGGTGGAGACGTAGCACCCATTTCAAAATGTTCATGAATCTGTTTGAGCCGGGCGACATGCACAACCCTCAGGTCATCGACCGCCTTCTGCAGATGCACTGCGCGGGACGCCGCTTGAGTTCCGGAACGCGGCTCCGCTTGATGATGAAGTATTATTTGATCCAGCCCCCCACTTCGTTCATTGCCGCTGCAAAACCCCAACCCTGGCCTCCTTCCACCGAAGATGAATTAATCGCCGTTACCGTGTGCCCCTGATGCGCGCTCCGTTCCTCCGCTTGAAGGCATATCTCTTTACGCCCATCGCCGGATCGGCATTCGGTTTGATGCGCGCGTTTTGGGGAGGGGCCGCGTTTTTGTTCTTTCTGGCGCAATGGAGGGACGTCATTTCGTTTTACACCGGCATCGGCGTTCTCAGCGCTCCGTTCGAAGCCCTCATCACACGCTCGACTTTCCGCTTCACCGTGTTGGATTGGGTCACGGATCCAAGCACCGTGTTCCTGGTGTATCTCCTGCTGTTGGCAAGTACGTTCTGTACCATGATCGGCTTCGTGCCGCGCCTCGCGACTATCGTCAGCGTCGTGCTGATGTACTCGTTCCACGAGCGCAATCCCCTGATACTCGGCGGCGGCGACACGGTACTGCGCATGGTCGGATTCTTGCTGTGCATCGCGCCGCGCATTGATGCCTTCTCGCTCCAGCGCTTGCAGCATCAATGGCAACATTGGAAGCGCGAACGCGTGTTGCTGCCCACTCCGCAGCAAGAGATGTGGGTATACCGATTGCTGCTCTGGCAGGTCATCGTGATCTATCTCACATCGGTATGGTTCAAGCTGCTTGGAACCATGTGGATCAAGGGCACGGCCGTCAATATCGCCCTGCAACACGAGGTGTTCGCCCGCTGGCCGCGCTTCATCATGAACGCTGTGCTGCTGCTTGCGCCGCTTATTACCTACATCACGCTGATCTTCGAGGGGCTCTGGATCCTCCTGCTCGTTCCTCGCAGCGTGACGCGTTCGCTGTTCGGCTTCGCATTCCAGCCGCAACTCAAGAGATGGCTGATCGCGTTCGGTTTCCTGTTCCATCTCGGTATTTTTGTGGTGATGGATGTCGGTTCGTTCTCGATTGCGATGTTCTGCGCATTAACCGGCTTACTGATCGATGAAGATTTCACAGCAATACGTTCCTGGCTGAATAAACGATGGACTACTCACTACAAACTACAAACTACTCACTTCATTACGGCCTTCTACGACGGCCACTGCGGCCTGTGCCTGCGCTCGCTCTTCACGTTGCAGATGCTCGACTGGCTGGGACGGTTGCAGTACGTCGATTTCCGGAACGAATCCGCTCGCCAGAAGCATGCTCCGGATCTCAGCTTGGAAACCCTCGATCGGGCGATGCACATTCGCTTTGCGGATGGCAGGACGCTGCATGGCTTTGACGCTTTTCGTGCGCTGAGCTGGCACTTGCCCCCTTTCTGGCTTGCCGCCCCTTTGTTGTATCTCCCGGGAATCCCCTTCGTTGGAAGGAATATCTATGCCTGGATTGCCGATTCTCGGCAGAAATGCGGCCATGAGGGGTGTAAGATCTAAGCAAGCGTCATAACAGATTCGCTTGCTCGTCTTCAATCCGGACGTCTTTTTCACTTGTCTTGGCAAGCGCAATGGCCTTAGTCTACAATCGCAATCCGCTTTCCCGGATAGCTTCCCCCTTCGCCCTTCATCTTTGCTTCTCTGTAGTTAACAGATAGAAAAGAATCCTGTATGAGGCTACGGTGGACGAGAGCGGTAATCTTCACTTGTTCATTCGGTTTCAACTGTCATCGGTCCCGGATAGCTCAATGGTAGAGCACCTCGCTGTTAACGAGGGGGTTACTGGTTCGAGCCCAGTTCCGGGAGCCAATTTAACTTTTCAGCATCGGACCCAGTACCAGACTTCGCTCCTGCCTTCTTGGCAAAGGAGGCTTTTGCCACTGTATCAAAAGGTTTTTTCCATATGATCTCCCATTTATTGTCCGTAATTTTCAGGTTCGAAACGAGCGATAAAACGAGTTTTCTCTTTGGTTCGAAACCAATAGATGGCTCTCCGAAGACAGTCTTCGCTTCTCGAAGGGCATTCAGGGTCTGCCAGGCCTTCTCGAACTTCTCCTCACCCGTCTCCTTGAGCTGAGCAATCTCCTGCTCCTTTTCTTCCTGGTCACTCCTGTTGGCCTCTAGGAGGCTCTCATGGTCCTCCCGCTCTATGTCACTCATCCGCTCCTTATCGAGCGCCTTACGCTGAATCTTGAGGCGCTCTTCCTCAAGCTTGGCCAGCTGCTTACGATGAATCTCTTTCTGCTTCTTGAGATGCTGATTGCCCTCCAGCCAGAGGGTATAGAGCTGGCGCTTCAGCACCTGGAATAATCCATCGGAGATATGAAGACGCGAGAGCTGCTTGTCGAAATACTCTTCGATCTTTTCGGCTTGGACGTTCTTGGCGGGCTTCCCAGTGCCATAGAAGTCATGGGAGCAGGAGAGTGACGAGAGCTTTCTTGCACATCGATAGTATCGATAGGTATCAACTTTTGTTTCGTGTGATATGGACGTGCCACATTTAGGACATGGACTCTTATCTGCAGAGGCAAAACGATGCTTACAGTGCGTGCATGTGTAACGAACCTTGTCTTCAAAGACCATGCGTGTCGGCCTCATGGCACCTCCGATCTCCGTCTGACACTTTCCACACACGAGCAATTCATTCAAAAGTGCATCGATCGTAGGTGCATTGCTGGTCGCCTGATGCTTCCATCCTCTGCCCTGAAGTATGAGCTGCACCTTTTCAAATTCTGCATCGGAAACAAGGGCTCGATGCTTTGCAGGAATCCATTCTATTTTCTTCGTTTCCCGATCGACCTTTTTAACATATCCAGCATAGTACCTATTCCTCAAAATCACTCTGTAACTGGATTCCACAGGAAGATGTCTCTCACCCTTCTTATTTACGATGGTGACGCCACGAGCATCGCCCTCTCTTTTTAAGTCACGCACTGAATAGTCCCCTGTCATGAAGAACTCCCAGAGCTTGCGAACATTTTCGAAGGTCTCAGGATCGGGCTCAACCCACGTCTCGCCCTTCTTTTCACCCTTGTTGATGTAACCCAGAGGCGCACGATGTGTCGTTCTCCCTTTGCCCTTTTGATGGGCCATTCCCGATTGGGTATTCATGGCACGTTGATCATTTTCAAACTTTGAAACCGTGAGAAACAGAGCGAGTGTAAATTTATCTGTCGGCGTAGTCGTAAAAATCTTGTCCTTCGTCTGAATGCGCTTAAGAGGTGGCAATTCTTTTGGACGAATTGGCTCTAATAATTGGACGACGGTCCCCGTATCAACTGCATTGCGAGAGAGGCGAGACAGCTCGGTGCAGAGCAATACATCATATTTTTTCTTTTGTATTTCCTGCACCATTTTTGCAAATTTCACACGCCCAAGAGTTTTCCCAGAAGCATCTTCCGCGATTATATCTTTCTCTGGATCAAAGGTCAGACGCTCTTCGGGGACTTGCGCATTATTATATCGCTCGATGAACTCAAGGATGTCTTCCTTTTGTCGAGGAATGGAATGAATCTGCTTTTCGTCCTCATCCTTACTCGATTTACGAAGATAGATGACAGTTCTCAGCGACACGCATACAGCGTATCACAGGAACGATCTTAGGAATTGATTGATATTATCGCCCGCCTCTTTTAGCTCCTGGCCAATAAGTGTCGCACCATAATCCTCTTCAAGGACCCTCTGAAGCTCGGAGAGAAAATCCCTCTCGCTCTCATACGACTCGGAAGAGTCTAAGAGATGAAATGCTGGCCGAGAGCTGGAAGATTTTTTTCTTAACACAAAAAAATGCCGCGAGAGTTTTCTCAGCGGCGCTTAGTTATATTCAGGTTCAGCGACACGGTCGTCAAATCGCCCTTTGGAACTAAAATCACTTAGAATCATTAAAAATCACTTAAAATACGTTATAATCTTTGATGCAAAATTCTGGATATAATGTCGGACAGTAGTCCATTACTGATCTCCATATAAAACTACTCGATTTAGTCTCAAAACCTATTTCGCATTTTTCCATGTAGCCGACAGATCGCCTATAAAAATCCTAATAAGTACAAAATCCATTTTTGGAGTTTTGAGAAGCTGATATCAACTTCCAAGTGCAACAGGGAGGTACGAAGAGAATACTTCATCAG
>CAYUWH010000031.1:0-15946 GCA_964448615.1 uncultured Candidatus Peribacteria bacterium | reverse complement strand
GCCTCGGCATGCCAAACGGCCCGAGCGCCAAAGCGCGAGGACCATGAGCGAGGCCCAGAAGGGCCGAGTCGAATGGTAACAAGGGGGTTACTGAATTCTATATTTTGACCTCTGAGTTCGGTACCAGAAAATACCGCAACCATCGCAATTCCCACTAAATAATCACCTAATCACAGAAATAAACCTTAGGATGAAACGTGCTGTTTCCCAAGACGAAATACCATCGCACCTACAATGATAATGCTGCCTATAAAGATAAAGGCATATCGTAGATCAATGTCCGCTAGCACTCCGACAACAGGTTGCATGAGAAGCAGATACAAACTCGTGACGAGTGAAATCGCGGAAAGTGTCGTCGCGCGGGAGGTCGAGGGAATGTGACGGTTCATATAGTCGGCAAAAATAGGATCGCGCAGATTGCCCGCTCCGTCGCTGAGAATGAAGAGGAGAACTGCAATGATTGGATGAAACATGAGTGCCATGAGTATCCAGAAGACGCCCGGGAGCATTGTGGAAATAAATGCAGCCCATTCCACGCCCATTGCAGTCTCTAGCCTATGTGCGAATAGTTTTGTTCCGCTTGCCGCAATTGAGGAGAGAAACAATGCTACACCGAACCATGGCCCCGGCACTGACGATGCAACGAAATACGGTTGGAACAATGTAAGCAGCGCGACGGAAAACGGGGCCGTCAACACACTGAGCGTGACGATTCTGCGAAGACTACCATTACCTTTCAGTAGAGTAAGTGCGTTCCTAAAGACGTGACGCTGTTCGGCAGCTAGGGAGACGTCGGACGGGGAGGCCGTCGGTTCGCGAACGGACAGGAACAGGATCAGGGCAAATGCTTGGGCAACTGCGGTCAGCACGTACAGATGGATGAATTCCTCCAGAGTTTGATGTGCTGCAAGAAAGCCACCGACGAGACCCGCAATCGCAAAGCCGAATGTGGACATTGCAAGGTACCGGCCATAGACCTTCTGCATTTCCTTTTTTTGGCCTTTCGTTTCAAGCAATTCGTAGATCAGTGCCTGGTCGGACCCGGAGATAAATGCCTGAGATGCCCCCAGCAAGAGGAATGAGATGGCGAAGATCCAAAAATTCGTTGCCAAAAACCATGGGATCCATGCAAGAAGGGCACTAATTAAGCCCAGAACAATGCTTTGTTTCTTACCGACGCGATCCCCCAGTATGCCTGTTGGCACTTCCAGTAGTAAGGCACTGCTCAAAAGAATTGACTGCAGAATCAGTATTTCACTCAACGATAGTCCTCGTGCCTGGAAAAAGAGGGTCTGAATAGGTGCTGCAAATGAGAGATTTTGCAGGAAACGGCCTATTGTCAGTCGTTGGATATCGTTCATTGCCCTAAAATAGCAGAAAACTGGCAAAATACTGCATGTACCTCTGGTATCCCCCCCGTGCGTTCCATTCTAGGATAGAACGTCTGATTTTGGCTTTATGAAGACAAAAGAATACAGTTCAGAATTTGAATCACTTTCAATGTATGTGGACATACAATTAATACTAAAGTACATTATGCAACTATTATTTATCCTGTCATTATGAACGCCTCTGAACGATTTTCTGGCCAAACTATCATCGTCACAGGCGCATCTGCCGGCATCGGTCATGCGCTAGCACAAAAATTGGCAAAGGAAGGAGGCCGTGTCTTTGCTGCCGCAAGAAATATGGAGAAACTCGCCGAACTGGCTCGCGGTAGTGAAAGTAGTGCCGGACGCATTGTTCCAGTCCAGACCGATGTACGAGATGCGATACATGTGCAACGTCTCTTTGAGCAGATAGATGCCGAGAGTAGCAAGATCGACATCGTTGTGAACAACGCGGCACATGGACATAATAATCATGTAGATGAAATGTCTGTCGATGAGATCGACAGCATCGTTTCTACCAATCTGCTTGGCGCTATTTATATGACACGAGAAGCGTTGCAACGCATGAAGATCCAGAACAAGGGCCATCTCGCTTTCATATCGTCACTTGCAGGTCGAATGGCATTCCCTAACCTCTCCGTATATTCCGCGACAAAATTTGGCATTGAGGGATTCGCAGAGGCTACGCGAGAGGAATTGAAGGAGACGAATATTATTACGACAGTCATACGTCCGGGCGTGACTGATACGGATTTCTTCGACGCAGCAAACATGCAGGGCTTCGCGGAAGCGATGAAAGATAAAATGCAGACAGCCGATGCCGTCGCTCAAGAAATTGTTGAGACTCTGGCTGCGAAGAAAGAAGTTGTAACCATCGGACCGGACAAGTATTTCATGCCGCTCCTGAAGATTCTTCCGACTCGCATCGCACGTAAATTTCTCCGTTTCTTTTCCTGATTTCTTTCCATGTCCCCCATGCAAAAGCCTCCGCATGACCCAGTGAACTACGAACTCCGTCCGGGAGATCTTGAGGGCGATTACAAGCGCTTCCTCGATACCCTGACAGACGTGCCCGAATCTCCTTCGCTGCAGCCAATCGCCATTGATGAAGCCGGTATTGCGAACCAGCAAGCGTACGTTCAATTGCAGGATATCGAAGGCAAGGGTGTCATCAAGCCGGTTCTCTGCGATATCCAAATCGGCGCGACACTGCATGGGCACAGAGGCATTCACATGTCGCGTTGTGAAGAGGCGCTATTCGAAGTATCAGCACGCCCACATGAGTCCATTGATCACTTTGCTGTTGCTCTTGCACGGGCAGTGCGGGATAAGCAGGGCAGCAAAGGATGCATCGTGAAAGTCAACGGCACTTACATGCACAGACACATGACACATGCAACGCATCGCGAATCACACGACAAGATGTATCTACTGAGCGATGCAGCGGTTGATGGAGACAAAGAAAGAGTCTCTACCGGAGTGAAGGCATATAACATTACGGCGTGCCCCTGTACCCGAACCTATACGAAGTACTCCGTCGTTCCTGCGCTTGTGGAAAAGGGCTTCACGCTGGAGCAGATCAGAGACATCCTGAATATCACGCTTACGGGAACACACACGCAGCGTGGCACGATCTCTGTTATCCTCGACAAAACCCATGAAGAGATTACGTCAGGTGAGCTCTATCGGATTCTGGATCAATCAGCGCATCTCGTCTTCGAGCTTCTCAAACGTCCGGACGAACATGACTTGGTCGTACGCGCCCTCAAGAGGCCGCAATTCACCGAGGATGTCGCGCGGGAAGTTGCCATGAATTCTTATAGGCGATTTGGTCAAATAGCCCCTGAAGACACGAGTGTCGAAGTCGAATCCATTCTGAATGACAGTATCCATATTCACGACGTTCGGACCAGAATCTCTACTTCAATGGGAAGGCTTGGAAAAGCTCTTAATCCTTGATCATGAAGCATGCGAATCAGCCTGCGGCGATTTACGATCTGACGGCAGTCGCCAGTTCGCTTGCGCGACATAACGTGCGTTCATTCGACGTGAGAACATCGTCACAACTGAGCGATGTCCATCAAGAAACTCTGGATCTTTTGCAGAGGGAATCGCCGCACAAAGCACCGGTTCCCCACACGGATCCTGAACTACTGAAAGCAGCGGATGCTTTTGCCGTGAAAGCGTTGCAGTTGTTACAGATCGCGGAATCGCAGGAACGCATCGCTAGAGCAGTCGCCACAAAAACACGAGAGATAATCGAACGTTTCCGTGCCTCATTGAGTCTTCTCAATGGAAGGTCACCCCAGTGGCTGTGTGATGAGAAAGAAATCGATGCGATGTTCGGCATCGATGTCAGTATTTCGCAGGCGAATGCGATCATGCTCCAAGAGACATCAGAGCTCGCCGGAGCGATGCCGCCAATAACTACTCCGAGCGGCATGACAAAGGTCGTGAGCAATGAAGAAGTTGCACGACTTTTCCGTACGGTGCGCTGCGAGTTGTTTGAAGCACCAAGCATTGAACCAATTCTCTACACCGAAGATCGACCAGAGCGGCATTACCTGTTTTGGACGCCGACGGCAGAGGAACAGGAATGCGCAGTGCCAAATTCTTATTCCCTCGCGGATCATTTCCGATTTCATTGTCCGCACAACGACGCGCACCTTTCCCACTTGAACGACCTGTCACAGCATGGCGTCTCCGCATATACAGATTTCATGGATGAACGAGCTTTCTTTGAAGCGATTGCCGTACTTTCCGAATGGCAAATACTGGATGCGCTTAAAAACAACGGGGGCAATCTCACGATGGGATTGCATGACAGTCTCGATGAGGAGCGGCGATTGAATTTGTCTCCTGATGATCTGAAACGATGGATGATCGACATGAGAACGTATGAATGTCGTTTGCGTGCGGCACGGCTCGTCGCAGATGTCCTGACAATCCAAGAAAAGCTCCCCTTTGAAGAAATGGTGCGACAAAGCATGGCAATCACTGGGTTGTCCCGCGAGGATGCAGAAGCAGAAGCGCGAAAGTATTATTTCTTACCCGGTCTCGGTGCGGTGTACACGCTGGGGTACAGAAAAATGCTCGATCAAGGCGTCAAAAATCCCATCGACGGTTTTCGCGATAACGGCACGACGATACGAACTTGGCACCAGTTCTCTGAGCACCATGACCAGTGAAAAATTTGTTCCATGGATTGGCAGCGAACTGACGTGGCATCCTGAGCGATTCCGATTGGACGGTTCGTCTTTGAATGTGAAAGAAAGCGCCGCGAAAACATTTGAAGGCATGACGGGCGTGTCTGATGAGGTGAAGAATTCGATGGAATATTGTGAAGCAGTTGCTGAGCGATTTTCATCGCTGCATCCGAATGCAAAAGAATTTGCACGGCTCATCCGGGATCGACTCGATTCCGACCCACGGTTCGTCATTGTCGACGGACTGGAATTTCACCTCTTGCCAGCCGATGTCCGTGATGCATTTGTACTTGCGCTCTGCAGTCTTGTCGGCAGACCGACGAAGACGGATAAGGTTGAAGGCAAAATCGTTTGGGATGTCACTCCACGCGAGTATCTCGACCATACGAACACGACGTTTTCCGAACATAGCGGAGAGGCGGAGTTCCATACGGATTCACAGTTTTTCCCTGAGCCGGAACGATACTTTAGCCTGTGGTCACTGCGGCAGGCTTCAGACGGCGGTGGAGTAAATGGTTTAGTTGATGCCCGTATGATCACGCGCCGGCTCGTGGAAGCAAAAATCGGAATCGAAGCTATGGCGACTCTTGCCGAAACAGATCTACCTTTCCGCGTTCCAACAGTATTTACTGAGCAAAGAAAGGATGAGGTTGCCGAAGTTCTCATGGCTCCAGTCTTCGCTCAAAGACCGTATATGCGTTATCGAAAAGACACTCTTCAGAAGGGGCTCATCGCAAAAGGTATGCATCTTGAGCCACAGATTTCACGGGCATTGCAACAGTTGGAATCAATTATCGGTAGCCAGGATCTGATCCTTAAACATTTCTTACAAACAGGACAGGTACTTTTTGGAAACAATCACGAAATCCTTCACAACAGAACATCATTCGTGGATCAAAAAAGGCATTTGTTAAGAGTCAGGATGAATGAGAGGCTGAAATGAGCAGCATTAAAATTTGTGTGTGCAATTACTAAATGCAGATGAATTTTGGTGCCGTGGAGAGGACTCGAACCTCCACATCCTTACGGATACACGCCCCTCAAGCGTGCGCGTCTACCAATTCCGCCACCACGGCACGTGGTTGTTTTCTGATACCAAAAAGCTTGGCGAGGGGGTTGAAGTGTAGCAAGAAGCGTTCCAAACGCAAAGAGGGGCTTTTGGCCTCCTTTTGGGGATATTGCCCATTATTTTGACAAATCTTAATTTTATGTAAAAATGATTAATAGGTACTTCACATGAAAGGAGCGTTTATGAAACGCGAGGAGTTTCTCTCACTGTTCCGCCCTCTGTTTCCGATTACCTTCCGCTGGGCATACTCCACTCTGATCACGAGAGAGGAAGGAAATCAGGTCGTCATCACCTTCGACTATGACGAAGAGACCGGCCGGATCTGGTGCCTGATTATGCTGTTCAACGGATTTCCCGTTGATGCCGCTGCCGAGGGCATTCAGCTCCAGATTTGCGAAGGCGACAAGGTGCTGGCGACCCTGAGCACGAGCCGCCGGGGACAGTGCTGGTTCGAACCGAAAGAGCAACCAGCATCCGGCACGTACCTGAATCTCATCTTGGTTCCGTGAGATTCCAAGACAAAGCCCCAGGTTTTACCCTGGGGCTGTTTTTTACAATGCATTATTCAGACTCCGCCTCTGCCTTGGCTTCTTCTTCCGCTTTACGATCTTCCTCTTCGAGCTTCTTCTCGATTTCTTTCGCACTCTTTTTCCCGAGGAAGATTTCCTCAAACTCTTCAAAACTCATGGTTTCCTGCTTGAGCAACACTTGCGCCAGCTCTTCCAACTTCCCTTTGTGCTCCTTCAGCATCTCCATCGCACGTTTAAGTTCATTATTCACAATGTCATAGACCGTCGTGTCGATCTTGCTCGCGATTGCTTCGGAGAAGTCGCGTGCTGAGCCGAGATCCGCACCGAGCGCCGCGGAACCTTGCTTCACGCCGTAGGCAATCGGACCAAGCCCTTCATCCATACCGTAGCGCATGACCATGTTGCGCGCGATGTGCGAGGCGCGTTCGATGTCATTCGAGGCACCGGTCGTAATGTCATTGAAGACCAATTTTTCCGCTGCGCGGCCGCCGAGCAATCCGCAGATCTGATCGAGGAAGCTCTGCTTGCTGGTCGTGTAGCGCTCCTCTTCCGGCAGGAACCACGTGATGCCGAGTGCCTGACCGCGGGACACAATGGAGATCTTGTGCAGCTGATCGGATTCTTTGCACAGGTATCCCACGATCGCATGGCCCAGCTCGTGGTACGCCGTAATTTCCTTTTCTTTCTGTACCAATTTGCGCGATTTCTTCTCCGGTCCGATGCTCACTTTTTCCAGCGCATCGATGAGATCTTTCTGCGTAATAGCCTGATGTCCGCGCTTTGCCGCGAAGATCGCCGCTTCGTTCATCACGTTCTCCAAATCCGCACCCGTCATGCCCACGCTCTGCTTGGCAACAATGCGGAAGTTCATGCCTTTGGTCAGCTTTTTATTGCGGGCGTGCACTTTCAAAATATGCTCACGCGCATCGAGATCCGGCTTATCCAGGAACACATGGCGATCGAAACGGCCGGGACGCAAGAGCGCCACATCCAGCACGTCCGGGCGGTTCGTGGCCGCCATGACGATGACGTTTGTCCCTTGCTCGAAACCATCCATTTCCGTGAGAATCTGGTTGAGCGTCTGCTCGCGCTCATCGTGTCCGCCGCCGAAGCCCGCACCGCCGCGCTGGCGGCCGACGGCATCGATTTCATCGATGAAGATGATGCACGGCGCATTGCGCTTCGCTTTGACGAACAAGTCGCGCACGCGCGACGCACCCACACCCACGAACATTTCCACGAACTCCGAACCCGCGATCGAGAAGAACGGCACGCCCGCTTCACCGGCAACTGCGCGCGCCATCAAGGTTTTTCCCGTACCGGGAGGACCGACGAGCAGCACGCCCTTCGGGATCTTGGCACCGAGCTCCATGTATTTCTTCGGATTCTTCAAAAAGTCGACCACCTCCACCAATTCCTCTTTCGCCTCATCGCTACCCGCAACATCTTTGAAGCGCGTACGCACTTGCTTCGCATCCGTCACACGCGCACGGGACTTGCCAAACGACATCGCGGTCGATTGACTGCGTGAAATGCCGCGGAAGAGCCACACGATTCCTCCGACAATCAGGAGGAAAAAGAGGAGATCCGGCAGGACGGCCATCAGCATATTCGTCGCTTCACGGTTTTCCACCGTGACGACCGTGGGATTCTGCGGATCGTTCCAACCAAGCTGACTCACCGTATCGAGTCCTTCTTTATAGGACTGCATCACCGCACCGGTCTGGGTGACGGCAAAGACTTTATTGTCGCGGATGATGATTTTGGAAAGAAGTTTCCGATCGTAATCATGCGTAATCCGCGAGAGCGAGACTTCGACTGCGTTTGCAAACTCCTGATCCGCCGTGCGCTGCGGAAGCGTGAGATAATAGAACGAGAGAATCACGAGGGAACCGAACAGGAACAAACTCAAGAGCCATTGCTGTCGTCCTCCCGGTGATCGTTTTGGTGCCATAGCCATAATGCTTGGTTATAAAAACAGTACCCCATTGTACCGCGATCGGCGATTCGCGTCACGGGAAAAGGTGAGTATTACAAGGCAATGTTGCCTGACAGGATCAAAGGGAACTTTGCGCCGATGACGTCGCAGTTGTGGCGGCGGGCTTCTTGGCGGCTGCCACCGACTTCGCGGAGCTGCTCTGCTGTGCCGTCGGCGTCTGATCGATCTGCACGGGCACCACATCGAGGATCTTCTTTTCCTTCTGAGAGTACAAAATTGCCCTCGTCTGGGTGACGATCAAGTAATCCCCGTTCTCGGCCTTGTTATAGAACGGGTTCGACTGGCGAAGTTTTTCGACATCGACAATCGTCGCAACCGTCGGCTCCGGCGTGGTTTCCACCTTCATCAATTCACTCACTTCGGCAACGATCGCCTGCGCCTTCTCGCGGTTCTGCTGCGCGTCCCCTCCTTGCACTTGTCCCATCTGCACGGACAATTCCTGCAAGCGATTTTCCGCGGATCTCCTTCTGGCATCAAGGAATACGACGAGCAATACCAGGGCGACGATGACAACGGGGATCACCATCGAAGACTTGCCGGGGCGGAGGGAGAACGTACTCATGGGGAATGAGGAAGGAAACAACGAAGTGCCCTTGCAGCCTATGCAAAGCAAGATGCCATCGCAAGAATACTCCACACACTCTCTTCACTTTGGCAATGGCATCTTCCGCTTTAGGATTCAGAGGAAATGTCGCTGCTGGAAGAACTTTCTTCAGAGGAAGAGGGCTCTGGAGAGACTTCGGAGAAGTCAGAGGAAGAAATTTCTGAGCTTGCGGAGGAGATTTCAGAGGAACTCAGGTCGGAGGAAGCCGAAGAGGACGCAGCGGAGCTTACGTAAGCTCCGCTGCCGAACATATCGCTGCTATACGAGAGACTTGACGTGGAATCGCTCTCTGAAGAAACGGACAGGGAAGAATCTGCAGAACTTGTAGCGGACCTTACGTAAGGTCCGCTACCGGGAGAGTCGACCTGCACCATCGCCCTATACCCTTCAGGCAAGGTCAAAACCGGCGGCGTCATGAGCGTGTTCCAATCGAATTCGATCATGAGATCGGGGTGAGTCCAAATATGCTTCTCGTGATAGCGGTTACAGTTGTAAGGCTGACCGGTGGCATCGAGCGGGGTGATGTTGCGGATACAATCATTCCAAATTGCATTGCTGGAGAGCGGAATGCCGTATGCATCGATCGGGAATGCGATGATGTTTTCATCATCCCCTGTCGTCACCGGCATTTCGGTGGAGAGCGCCAACCAAGAGAAGGTGATCTTTTGAGAGGCAGGTGCCGCCAAGAAAATCGTGAAGCCCGTGCTGGATGCTTTGGTCACGGCATAGAGCGTCGGGAAGTCCGGTGAGGCCGTCACCACGGGCTGTGCCGCGAAGCCGGTTCCAAAGAGCACCGTCACGGAAGTTCCCGTGACAGGAATCACCGCGAAGCCTGCCTGGCGGCCGGAGACGATCAGCTCGCCACGGACGTTTACATCCTTGAGGAAGTGCGCCATACCTTCGATGGTGATATCCCCTACTACGCGCAACGCGTTCTGCACGAGCAGATCCGGCAGCGTGAGGCTGGAACCCGATGCGAGGATCAATCTGCCGCCGAGCATCAGATCTCCGTTCACCGTCAGCAAGCCGTCGATCATGGATCCGGAACCCGCCGTCAGCGCGCCATCGATCATCATCGTGCCCGGCGTGAAGATGGAATGCGCGACGAGCGCTCCTTCGAGGTGCAGGTTTCCGCCGATGCGCGCTTCGCTGGCGGAAAGCTTGTCGACGGTGAGAGAGGAAGCCGCAAGATGCTGGAGAATCGTGAGCGATCCGCTGAACGTGAACTGCTCTGCATTCAGCGGCCAGTATGCGCCGCCGCCCTGCGTGGCGACCGGCATCGGCGCAACGACCGCGCCCGTCGCATTCAACTTCTGTTCGAGCGCCGCAATACGCTGTTCCAAGTTAATGATATTCAGTTGGCGCTCGACTTCCTCGGCGATCTGGCCATTCACATTCAAGGAATCGAGCGTTGCCGTGACTATCTGTTTAATATCGTCTTCGATCGCCATGTCTTTGATCGTCTGCAAGACTTTTTCATCGATCTGTTCGACGGCGAGTGATTGGTTGCGGCGCGAGATCAACACGTTGATGACGTTGGATTTCTGCGTGCCATTGTACGGCTCGAGCGCTACACCGACCGTGGATTCTCCGGGATTCGCCTTGCGTGCAAAGCCAGGAGTGGCAGCAGCAGTGAGTGCATCGCCCGGAAGAATTGCGGAACCGGATTGGACCATGACGCGCGCGGGCACCTGACCGATGAGACCCACGAGCACCGTGCCCGGCACCGGCAATCCCTGGGCCCCGGAGATCACGTTACCAACGAAGGAAGGATTCGTGGAGACGATACCCATCACGTTGCTATCACCGTCGCGCGTGCAGCGCATCACGGTGTTGGATTTGGCAGGATTAATACAGATGACCTCTCCGGATTTCAGATTCTTGTCCGTCGTGTAGAACCATTCGGCGTAATCCGCGCCGGCGGAGTTGAACGTCGCATCGGTGAACACCGCGCCGGAGGCATTGATGCGCAACACGGTGTTGCCGGAAGAGCCGACGTTCGAAAGCAGGGTAAAGGCGTTTTGGGAACCGTTTTGCGTATCAAGCGAAAGGGTAATGCCGGAGGAGAATTGGCCTTGTTCGAGTACATCCACCTTCTCGCTGAGTTCTTTGACACCTTGGAGTGCCAACACGCCCATCTTGTCGTACATCACTCCCCAGGCGTTTGGATCAGTCATGGAGAGAACGGACCCCGTCTCACTTCCCTTGATGACGATCTCCGGGAAGAGTTGGTAGAGCTCTTGGGCAATGACGCCGATGTCATGCGTGCCAGTCGAGATCCAATCGAAGCCTACGGCGCGGAAGCCGTCGATCCTGTCGAGAACCGACAAGCCTTGCACATTCTCTTTCAATCGCTCATCGGAAGCGGCCGCCCAGCTGGTCGTGTTTGGGTCGATATACACACCATGGGAGGCATCGCTATCCAAGAGATGAAAACGGTCGTTTGAATGATTGGAGTTGAACACCCATTTAAAGGTCGTACCTTCCCGGAAATAGATATTGGATGAGCTATCGGTTTCGCTATCCAACACCATATCCGCGCTCCCGGCATCGGTGGTAGTGACGTTCAATTCTGCGCCAGGATCGGCTGTTCCAATGCCGACTTGCGTGCTCGTCATTGTCATCAGGGTGGACAGGCCGACATCGCCGTTGCCGTTCGTGGAAAACTTCAACTTGCCGGAGTCCGATTCATCCTGGCCGATATTCCACTGCGTATCGTTTCCTGCGAAGGAAATCACTTGATCTGCCGTTCCCGCAGGATTGTGCAAGATAAATTGCGCCAGCCTGCCTGCTGTCACGATGTGCAACGGCGAGTTTGGCGTCGCTGTCCCGATTCCTACCAGTCCACCGGAAGAGATCAGCATCGCGGGGCTCGTGGCGGCGCCGGAGCCGAAGAATTGCAATCCTTCAAAACCGTTCGTCTTGTAGCCGATTCTTCCCTCTTGCGTCGTACTGCCGATATGCAGCGATGAGCCGGACAAGTAGAGGTCCTTCCAGCGCATCGTATCGGAACCAAGCGAGAACGCGCGATCAAGACCGGGGAGGAGATTGCCGGAAAGGGAAAGAGTCGAAGCAGCGGACTTCCAGAGACGAACATTGAAATTTCCCTGATACCCGAATGCAAGTGCTGCAGACTGAGCGTTATAGCTGTAACTATCGAGCACGAGCAATGGCGCGCCTGAAGCAGTGAGATAAGCACCGGTACCGAATTCTGCTCTCTGTATAACCGTGAGTGCACCAGAGCCTATTGCTGCTGTGGATTCCAAGACAATGACTCCCGAAGAGGTAAGTGCTTTCTCCGCATGGATGATCGCACCGGTGAGGGTGTTGACGATCTTGAGACCGATGGATCCCAGGGTGCCGTCTCTAATGTCAATAATAAGGGCACCGGTCATCGTGTCGCCGCCTTGGTTGACGAAGATCCCTTCGGCATCGGCATACGAGAGGCCCGATCCAACTCCCGTATCATCCGAACCACACTGGAGCACGCCCATGCTGTCTGTCTCGAGCGCAGTGCAATTCTGGAAACTGGTGAGCGTAATGCTGCTGCTATCGAGATACACCGCGCCATCCACTTCCAGAATGTCTTCGATGTAGAGGTCATTGTCGGTGGAAGCATGGCCGCTGGCATTGAGATCGGCGATGGAGTTGTACGAGACGCCGGTCAGGCCGCCGACGTTGAAAGATTTGTTGAAGACGATGTAGGAATTGTTCGAGTCCAGTGCGCCATCAAAATACGCCGTACCGTCCACTTCAAGCGCCCCCTCTATGAAGAGATCATTATCGGTGCTGATATCAGCGGTACTGGCATAGCTTCCATCGGAAAGAGCATTGTACGATACGCCAGTCAGACCGCCGATGTTGACAGGTTTGTTGAGGACGATGTAAGAGTTAGATGAATCCAGCGCGCTATTGATGTAAGTCGTTCCATCAAGATAGACGCTGCCATCCACTTCCAGAATGTCTTCGATGTAGAGGTCATTGTCGGTGGAGGCGTTGGAGGCCGTGCCGGAATCGGAGATGGCATTGTAGGAAGTACCCGTGATGCCACCGACGTTGAAGACATCGTTGAGAACGATGTAGGAGTTCATTTCGCTCTGGAGACTGTCCGTATAGAGAGTGCCATCGATATAGACCGATCCGTCGATTTCCAGCGACCCTTCGATGAAGAGATCATTATCGGAATCAATAGCACCATGTGTGGCACTATTGATATCGGAGATGGCGTTGTAGGAAGCACCCGTGATGCCGCCGATGTTGAGGGGCTTGGCGATGATGATCTGAGCATTGTTAGAATCAATATTTCCATCGAAGTAGACGGTATTATCGAACTCGGCCGTACCCGCGAAGGTCGTCTTGCCATCATTGCCGAACGTCACCATGGCGCTGCCGTTGTCCTTGATCACAAAGTCGTAGGTGGAGTTAAGATCAAAGGCAAGCGTGCCGTTGTCGATCTCCATGTCGAGATTCAAGTCACTAACGGATTCGTCGTAGACATCGTCAAAATTGGAAGCAGATCCAACGCCTCCGCTGTCTTGATCCGTTCCGCAGGAGAATCTTCCGCTCGTGGTATCCCAGAGCAGCTTGGAGCTGGTAGCATCGTCACAATCCGTAAGACCCAAACCTCTCAAAGAAGTGCCGACATAGAGCGACGCTCCGGAAGCGGCCCCCTCCCACACAAGCGTACCCGACGATCGCAGGGAATTTTTGCCGTAGACGACGGAACCGGAGATGGTACCAACGACTTCGAGCTTCGTATCTGGCGTAGCGGATGTGCCAATGCCGACATTGCCAAGCAAGTAGCTGTTGCCAGCCATGATGGTAAGAGCGGCACCCGAGAATGTTCCTTTGGTGGCAATGTTTCCTTTGACGATGAGAGAACCGGAAACGGACGCATTGTTGGAAATCCTGAGGGCGGAACCGGAAATGGTACCGAACGTTTCCAAGGCGATGCCGGTCTTGGCAGCGGCAATGAGTGCGCCGTTCGTATGAACGATAAGCGCCCCCGAAACGGTGAGCTTGGCATTGGGACGCGTGGTGCCGATGCCGACGTTGGACGCATTATTGTTGTAGAGATTGCTGCCGGACATCGTCCAGAAGTTGCTGCCTTGGTTGTCTTGGAGTTGGACGACGGAGAGGCGGGGCGTCAAAAACGATGTCGTGATAGTGTTGATCGAGGCGCCCTCATTATGGGTGACGTACATTTCTATATAATCACCAGGCACCAAATCGAACACATCCGTGAGTACTCCGTATTTGTATTGATTGACCGCGGATGAGTAGACGTTGTGTTGCCCAACGGGTGCACCATTTTTATAGATGTAGGTGACCATATATTCTCCATCATCAATCACTGCATCCGTCCACCAGGACGC
Source organism: uncultured Candidatus Peribacteria bacterium (assembly GCA_964448615.1). GTDB lineage: Bacteria > Patescibacteriota > Gracilibacteria > Peribacterales > Peribacteraceae > CAYUWH01. Next base: position 1,772 of record CAYUWH010000031.1, on the reverse strand, counting down.
AGTGATCATATACTTCCCAGCTTTCTTAATCGTGATGCGTCCGGATCCGCTGGAACCAGGTGTCACATTGGCGATATCACCCACATCGAATTCTTCGGTATCTAAATAAACTTTACGAATGACACCGTTTGGCAATGACTGGACGGCATTTCTCACCATCTTCGCCATATGCACAGAGCCGGATCCGGAGATCATCTCGGTCCAGCCTGTGTTTCCGTTGCCAGAATTCTTTTTGTAGATACGACCGCCGAAGTTGTCAGAGTAGAGGGAGCCTGGTCCTGCCGTGACAATGCCTTCCGGAGAACCGGAACCGGTGTGCACACCGACGGACTTGGAGTTAGTCGTGTCTCTGAGTGTGATGGACGGTGCGTCTTCCGCTCTGGAGATGACGACGCCGGATTGGAAGCGAGCAGAGCCTTTGATATTGAGGGTTCCGGATGAGGTGAGATCTTTCTCGGCATGAACGATGGCACCGGAGAAGGTGTTGAGCACTCGGAGACCAATGGAACCGAGCGTGCCGTTCGTGATGTTGATCGCAAGGGCACCGGTCATGGTGTCTCCGGATTGATTCACGTAGCGCGCATCACCGATGGTGAAGACGTTGCCGGAGCCGAAGGATGTTCCGTTGCCTCCGGTGTTGAGATCGGTGCCACAGGAGAAGCGGCCGGTGGCCACATCCCAGAGGAGTTTGGAGGAAGCGGCAGAGCAACCGCCGCTTGGGAGACCGAAGCCAGCGATGGTGGAACCGGTGAGAGCCCCTTCGAGAATGAGTGCTCCGGAAATGGAAGCGTTCTTCATGATCTTAAGAACGTTGCCGGAGAGGGTTCCTTTGGTGGTGATGTTTCCTTGTGTGATGAGTGAACCAGAGATCGAGGCATTCTGCATGATCTTGAGGGCTGCGCCGGAGAGCGTTCCCTTTGTGGAGATATTGCCCTTCGCGATGAGCGAACCGGAGAGCGAGAGATTATTGGACACCGCAAGGGATGCGCCGGAGATGGCGCCGAAGACTTCGAGTTTGGTGCGAGGCGTGGTGCCGGCTCCGATGCCGATGTTGCCAGAATTGTTGTTGTAAAGATTGGATCCTGACTGAGTCCAGAAGTTGGAGCCTTGGTTGTCTTGGAGTTGGACGACGGAGAGGCGGGGCCGGAGAGATGCAGCCGTATCCGTATTAAAGGCAGAACCTGTATCTTGATAGACGTACATTTCTAAATAGTCGCCTGCAACAAGCTGAAACATATCCGATATACCTACCATGCGTGTCCCGGCGGTGGTGATTATTTGCATTCCGTAGGACAACAGGGCTCCATTTTTATAGACCATGATTGTCACATTGTTTCCCGATGTAAGTACTCTCCACTGACCGGTCACAAAATATACACCAGCTTTCTTAATCGTGATGCGTCCGGATCCGCTGGAACCAGGTGTCACATTGGCGATATCACCCACATCGAATTCTTCGGTATCTAAATAAACTTTACGAATGACACCGTTTGGCAATGACTGGACGGCATTTCTCACCATCTTCGCCATATGCACAGAGCCGGATCCGGAGATCATCTCGGTCCAGCCTGTGTTTCCGTTGCCAGAATTCTTTTTGTAGATACGACCGCCGAAGTTGTCAGAGTAGAGGGAGCCTGGTCCTGCCGTGACAATGCCTTCCGGAGAACCGGAACCGGTGTGCACACCGACGGACTTGGAGTTAGTCGTGTCTCTGAGTGTGATGGACGGTGCGTCTTCCGCTCTGGAGATGACGACGCCGGATTGGAAGCGAG